>DAOSUS010000006.1:59701-93245 GCA_035378955.1 Candidatus Hydrogenedens sp.
AGGCTCACCGGGTAGATGTAAGATAGATGTATTCCCAATATGTAAAGCGCTAATGGGAATAGGTATTGTATCCGAACGACTTTGCCATGCAATTTCCATTGCAGATCCAACTCGATAATTTGGGTCTTTTGTTGTATCATTCAAATTCTTTTCTAAATTTTCTTTTGAGTAATTTCCATCATCTCTATGCCCAAATATTAGAGGTATTGTTTTTAATTTAATCTCCGATATAGTGTCTTTTTGTAATGACTGGACGGAACTTTGCATTGCGGAAAGCATTCGCTGATATAAAGCCTCTCTTGCTTGAGGTGTCCCATCGTTATATTTTCCTGCAGCAATGTCTCCAGCACAACCGGTAAAATAGATATTTGCAATACCTTCGTCCGTTTCCATCTTTTCTCTTGCCATACCTGGAAAATCATAACTGGCTCGTGTATCTCCATAAAAACTCTGCGGATGTGTTGCATAAAAATGCAATCGAGCGATGGGTTTCCCCTTAGTTGACTTAAAACTTAATGTCCGCAGATAAGGGTCAATCAGTCCTTCCGGTGCCTCAATTAATTTTGGGTCTTTACAGGAGCTATAACGAGTAAGGCATGTGCCGTCTGGTTGAATTATCCGCCGACTGGATGCAACCTTTTCCACTTTGGCTGACCCAATTTCAATTGTATCACAGGGTTCTAATAAAGTTATGGCTTTCTCTACTGCTTGAACAATATTTTGAAATGACGGTTCAAAGGCTTCTTTTACAGGGAAAGGAGGTGGATTTTCTATCTTAGCAAGGACTTCATAGATGTTTTCGTTGCTCATCGGCGCCGTATGCTGGTGGACTGTTTGAACAAATACAGCGTTTGGCTCGGTTTTTATTGCATTGGCAATCATTTCCCGAAGTCTATAATAAGAGTTATTGATTATCTCACACCAGTCAATTGCACAGAGGACATATCGCTTTTGGTTATCTTCAATAACAACCCCCTTTGCAAGTAAAGGATGTTCAATTTTATCTAAGGGCTTATAACTTGGATACCACGGTGTCCCTAATGGAGGTGTTGCATCGGTTTTAAAGGGTGCTACACGAATTTCTGTGTTCGCAGATGCCCTTCGCATAATTCCCCAGGTTGCAATGGATAAAAATCCAAGACCATTCGACTTTAAAAAATCCCTTCGGTTCATATTCAAACTCCTTCTTATTGGAATTATTGAAAAAGTATAACAAAAAAGATACCCCCTGAAGAATATTCATTGGTATTATTTTAGGAGCATTGACCTGAAGAAGAGAACAATCTCCTCTATAGAATATTAATTCAAAATGTTTTTTCTGGATTTATACTCTTGAACGAATGTTATTTATTGTATTTAAAGAAAACATCCATCAAATTATTTGCATATAGATGTGAAATTTTTAAAACTATGCCTCTGAAGAATTTGTATCCGTATTATTATCTTTTTGAAGAATAATCAAAAAATCATTATAACTAGGACCGTTATTGG
Organism: Candidatus Hydrogenedens sp.; assembly: GCA_035378955.1. Classification (NCBI taxonomy): domain Bacteria; kingdom Pseudomonadati; phylum Candidatus Hydrogenedentota; class Candidatus Hydrogenedentia; order Candidatus Hydrogenedentales; family Candidatus Hydrogenedentaceae; genus Candidatus Hydrogenedens; species Candidatus Hydrogenedens sp. Next base: position 61,193 of record DAOSUS010000006.1, read on the forward strand.
GTGTAATAGAAACGACTTTCCAGCCCTGACGAAGTAGGTTTTCAAGGTCATTTTTTCCGGTTCCATTCGATTGGATAATCACTGCTTTTTGCATACTAATTTTGCCCTCAATCAATTTATATTTTTTACTTATTTGATATTGTTTTTAGCATACATAAAATATCAAAATAGATTTCATTCTGGCAAATGGCACTATGTATCTAACTTTGAAGCAAAATATGTTTTGGCACATTCTATAATTTTTTTGCATGTCGGCTGATTAGGTGCGGTAGGTTTTCCGAGAGATGCGTATGTCCATATTGAGCCATATATAGCAAATATTGTCCTTGAGAGTAATGCCGTGTTTCCCATCGTCATCAAAGATAAAGCAACGGATTTCTCTCCCTTTTGGAGTTCCATCATAGGAACTAATTGAAGAGGGTCATCTGCATAAACCGCTATTTTTACAATATCCGCCCCCAATTTTTTGCCTTTCTGCACCAAATCTTTCAGGAATTTTAATGAAGGAACTGTTGAAAAATTATGATAGGAACCAATAATGATTTTATCCTTAGATTTTGCTTCTTGAATAAAATTTTTCATTTTCGGTAATTCTCGAATTTCTATGTCCAGAGCAAAGGTATAAGGTAAATACTTTTGATATAAGTCCTCTTTCTCTTTTACTTTCCCCTGAAATTTTCCCCCTTCCTTTATAGAACGGACTGTAAAAATAAGATGTTCATTTCTAAGGATATGTATATTTTTATTTACAATGGGTTCCATTTCTTCTTTATATTTTTCGTATAACAAGTCTAGCCTTAATTCATAGGCAAATACATTTTGTTTTTCTGCCAATCTTTTATCTTTTTCTGAAAAACCAAGAGATGAACAGGCAACCAAACGGGGAATGGAATATTTTTTTGCTAAATTCGATAATAGGGGATGTGACATATCTTCTTCTTTCTTTATAGATTTTGTGATTGTATAAATTATTTTAAATAATTACAAGAAAATGTGTATATTATACATGCAAAAAGTTCAAATAAAGTATAAAACATTAAACACAACCTATTAAATTAAGGAGATGGAACCGTGGGAATTGATACTGTTTTGTATTTTCGGTTGAGTGCCATGATGTTTCTTGAATTTGCAGTTTGGGGAGCATGGGCACCGGTATTAGCCTCTTATCTAATTAATGACCTGAAACTGTCCGGGAAACAAACGGGCTGGATATATGCAACCTTATGGCTTGCATGTATAATTTCTCCCTTTTTAGGAGGGCAGATTGCAGACCGTTATCTTGCGACGGAATATTTCCTTGGTGGTGTTCATTTAATCGGTGGCATTTGCTTGCTATATGCCGCTTATCAACGCAAATTTATGCCCTTATTTATTTTGATGTTTATCTATTCATTGCTTTATGCCCCTACTTTAGCATTGGTAAATTCCCTCATGTTCAGCAACATTACCAATCCGGATGCAGTGGCTCCCAGAATTCGTGTTTGGGGGACTATTGGCTGGATTGCCGCAGGCTGGCTATTAACTGTAATGCGAAATGTTGGGAACCCGGAAAACAATAAAAAATATTCGGATTGCCTTTTCATTGCAGGGATTATGTCTGTAATTTTAGGTTTATATTGCTTTACCTTACCTCATACCCCGCCACCCGACAAGCCGGGAAATCCTCTGGCGTTTTTAGAAGCCTTCCAATTAATGAAAGAACCGTATTTCCTTGTTTTCTTAATTATCTCTTTCATTGTTACCACAGAATTGCAATTCTATTATGTTCCTACCGCACCCTTCCTTCAAGATATTGGTGTCCGTAGTTCCAATGTGCCTGCTATTATGACGATAGCCCAAATTGCAGAAATCGTCGGTATGGCAGTACTTCTTCCTCTTGCAATGGCAAAATTAGGAATTCAATGGGTTCTGGTTATTGGAGTAGTTGCCTGGCCCTTGCGTTATGTAATTTTTGCAATGATGAAACCTGTATGGCTGGTTATTGCTTCACTATCGTTTCATGGAATTGGCTATACCTTTTTCTTCTTTGCGGGTCAAATGTTTGTGGACAAAGTAGCCCCGCCAGATATCCGCGCCTCTGCTCAAGCTCTTATTGCTGTTGCAACATTAGGATTAGGTAACTTTATTGGCACCCAGTTTACAGGTATTATATTGGATTTCTTCAAAGATGATGAAGGAAACTTCAAATGGCGACCCATTTTCCTGATTCCCTGTGTATTAACAATTGCCTGTGCAATTGCATTCTTAATCTTCTTCCATCCTCCTGCAACGGTTGGAGCAGGAAATTAATAAGTTAAGAAACAAAATAAAGTAGCACAGGACCAAAACCTGTAGGGTAGGTAAAATGCCTGTGCTACTTTTTTTATCGAATAAAAATGCGGGTCATATTGAAAGTTATTAGTTTAATAGAAAGGTTTTCCGAGTATAAATAGCGTTGCTTCGGAAAGGCTTCCACCATTCAACGGTGTTGGGTTGAGCAATCATATAATTAGGTCGTGGCGGCATATCTATCCCTGCGATAGGGGGTATTACATAACTCTTTTCGATAACCTCAAGAGACAACGGCTGTTTATGTTTTAACCTCCACTCTAAAGTAAGTCCATTTTCTCCCGGGAAACCACGATAATTAAAATGCCAATCTTGAATAATTTTCCCTTCTGAATTTTCAAACTCTTTTCCATTTACTTTTGCTGATAAAATTTCCATCTTTCCCTTCAATATAAGATTCATCTCTGCTGATTTTCTTAATGAGACTACAGAAACTTTAAGGTATCGAATATCTCCATCTGTTTTATCTTCCAACACCGATAAAAGAGGCTGTGGATAACTTGCAACAGGTGCTTCTCCAAAGCGAACAACAATATTATCATCAGTAAACGGTTCTGGTTTTTGGAATACCACATTTTTCTTGAAAAATGGTTCTGTCCATTCATCTAATTCGGAATCGCGTGTCATCCACCATGCCTTCCCTGCGTCCCAGTCTAACCCGTAGCACAAATGATTAACCTTAGGTGTTTCCTTTGTAAACTTGAAAAACAACATAGGATATGCATAAACCAGAAGTCCTGCAATTAATAAAATCATTCCCCAACGATAACAAGTTTTCTTATCCTGAACAAGATTTTGCACAATCCCTACGGGTTGGTAAAGGATAAGAATGAGGAATATCATCAATATAGGAATGAATATAGGAGTAAGGGTTTGAACACCCAGAACAAGGAATGGAGTGACAAAATAAACAGTTACAAGTGTTGGGATTAAAGTCCAGAAAGATAGCCAGATAAAACTTCGTTGCCATTTTTGTGGGATATAAGGGAAACAAGAGATAATTCCACAAATACTTCCTATAAGTAGTGTCCATACAGATATATAACTTGCCGTAGGTGTTGCTATACTGGAATATATTGCTAAACCGAGCCATGGTAACAAAGCGGATGCGAAAAATACATGTGGGTCAAATCGAGCAAAAATAATGGGTAAAAAGATGAGAAACAATCCCAATGTGGTTAACAGACCCACAACAAAATAAGTAAGTTCATAATAGACAATGTAATGCTTATATATAAGAAAAGTTAACCCTACTAAACCGCTCAGTAAACCGAATATCAGCAATGTATGCACTACATTTCGTATGAAATTTAAGACAACATCTCGAATCCGAATTCCCCAAAACAGATGCATTGAGAAGAGCATAATAATGTAAAGAATAATCGCTAAAGATAGCAGAGGCAATACCCATTTTTCCGAGTAAGTTATTAATCGGTTGCCCGGTAATGGGAAATAGATGCTGTTATTAATAGGCTCTTCAAGGGAATAACCAATTTTCAAATGGGATAAATCAAGATTACCGAAATGTTTTACTAAAGGTAAAGCGTATTCCCCGTGATGCTGTAAGGAACGAAGGGAAATGTGGCTAATATTATCGTTCGGGGTGTGGTAATAACGAATACCCCCGACAAACGCAAAATCAAAGCCGGGAACGCCTTTAGGTTTGAGCACATAATAATCTGTACTTGTCGGCATTTTTCCTGCTACTTCAAACATCATGGAACTGGCACGAGGATAGGGAACCACCTTGGCAAACTCTTTTATAAGCCAGGAATTGTTATTGCTCATTTGAAACATCATAGAGGGACCATAGTGTCCGCGTGCTTCGAAATTCAGACATAAACCAACCGTTTCAAAAAGAGGATGCTTCAAAAATGCACGAGGACCTAATAGCCCGGCTTCTTCTCCATCTGTAAAAAGGAAAATGACATCGTTTTTTAATGGTGCACTATGTAATAATGCTCGCAGTGTTTCATACATTGTCGCAACCGCTGAACCATCATCGGCACAACCAACTCCGTAAGGCGTGGAATCGTAGTGTCCCATCAGCAAAATAGACCGTGTTGGTGCATAGCCCGGCAAGACCACCATAATGCTATCTACCCGTTCCATACTATTGTGGCCATGTTTTGATGTATGTTCTACATATCCTGTGTATACCTCGGGTTCAACACCTAACAACCGAAGTTTCTGAACGAGATATTCACGCACTTTTGCATCTTCCTGAGAACCAAATGGATGTATCATCGTCGTCGGATATTCCAGAAGTTTTATGGCACGTTCCGCCGAAAATTTATCTAATGGAGCGTCAGCAGGAACTACAGGCGGAGACCAACAATCGTAAATAGAAAAAACTCCCCAGATAAAAAGAATAAGTATTCCCGTAATTGTAAAAGGTTTAACACCAACTTTAGATAAATTTTGTATCATCTGCTTCCCTTCCTATTTATTATTTAAAAATCCAGGTAAAAAATCTTTTATTAGGACAGAAAACCCTTCTTTTGAGTTTCATTATTTTAAAGAAGTGAATAAACAATCCCTGTAGTTTTAATAATTTAGAGTAAATATCTTAAAAAGGGAAGCAAAACTAACCTGTAATTTTTTAAGAACGAAGTATCTCTCTATTATTAGAATTTATATATGAATTTCAAGGCTGGAAAATACATATCTGAGATTTACAAGATGAAATTATTCTTATTCATAGTTCCGTTGAAGACCGATAACAACACCCTGAATAATAACCTGATTTGCAGGAACACGGATAGGTTTCATTTTGCGATTGGCAGGTTTTAGTTCGATAAATTTCTCTCGGGGATAAAACTTTTTTACGGTGACTTCGTCGTTAATTAATGCGACTACAATATCGCCGGAATGGGCAATCTTTTTTGAATCTACAAAAATAATGTCTCCATCAAAAATTCCTGCTTCTATCATACTTTCACCAGTTACTTTTAACGCAAACACTCCATCCGTTTTGCGATTGGGATTAAACGGTATCATCTGTTCAACATTTTCTTCTACATAAAAAGGAGACCCTGCAGAAATACGGCCCAGTAAAGGAACCATTCGATTATCTAAGGATTGAAAAAGCCATTGGGCTCGTGTTGTTAATTTCAAACTTCGAGCCTTAGAAGACCGTTCTACATATCCTTTGCGGATTAATGCTCGAATGTGCCCCGCTACCCCATTTGTAGAACGAATCCGCAATCGTTCGCATATCTCTAAAATAGATGGAGAGTAGTGTAACTGTTCTTGAAAGTCCCGAATACATTTCAGAACCTCTTTTTGCCGATGAGTAAGTTCTTTTTCAGACATTTTTTCTGTCCCTATTTTATATTGAATACTGAATATATTTTCACTAATATTATTATAAGGGATATTCCTTTAAACTACAAATTTACCAGAGGGAAAATACAACCGTTTATTAGAAATTGTCAATCTTATATTGAAATTATAGACAATTCCGATTAATCTATTTTTTGCTGCATTTGTGTCTTTGTAGTTCTCTGGATAGTTGTTTACTGTTTTATCCACTTATGAGAAAGTTCAAATTACTTCATTTTTCCATAAATGATTTAAGGGTCCGTGTCCTTTTCCTAAATCCGGGGCTGTTTCTATGGCTTTATGCACAAATTCAATGGCTTTTTCTACGGCTATTTTAGTTTCCAATCCATGAGCAAGAAAGCAGGCAATAGCGGAGGAGAGAGTACAGCCTGTTCCATGTGTGTTAGGAGAATGAATTCTTGTGGACATAAAGCACATTTCTTCATTCTGATATGAAAAGAGATAGTCATGTACCTGTTTTCCCTGTCCATGTCCTCCTTTTACCAAAACATATTTAGTGCCTTTTCCCAGAAGAATATTGGCTGCTTTTGTAATCGCATACTTATTTTCAGGCTCAATGCCTGTAAGTTCTTTTAATTCTGGTAAATTCGGAGTGACTAACCATGCACGCGGGATAAGTAATTCCAATAGGGCAGAGATGGCTTCCCTCTGGAGTAAAAGGTCTCCACTTTTTGCGACAAGGACTGGGTCAATAACAAGATATGGTTGAGTGTATTTTTCCAATATTTGATGAACTACGGTGATTATTTCTGTTCCCCAGAGCATTCCCGTTTTGATAGCATCTGCACCTATATCGGATAACACCACCTCAATTTGTTTCCCTACAATTTCTGCGGGTATGGGATGGACTGCATAAACCCCCGTAGTGTTCTGGGCTGTGATAGCTGTGATAGCACTCATCCCATAGCAATTTAATGCACACATTGTTTTTATATCTGCTTGAATTCCTGCTCCTCCTCCCGAATCACTTCCAGCAATTGTCAATACTCGGGGTAATTTTTTTGTCTCAACCATTACAATGTCCTTTTCTCAAAGTTAAAAAAATAAAAGATCCATCTTTTAATTCACGGCAAGAATTCCTGCAATACATGCTGTCGAGAAACAGGCAAAAGTCCCTGCAATAAAGGCTCGAATACTCATCTTGGCAATTTCTGCACGTCTATTCGGAGCCAAAGAAGATATACCGCCAATCATTATTCCAATACTTCCCGGATTTGCAAAACCACAAAGAGCATAGGTTGCAATTGTAAGAGACCGGGTGTCAATTTGATTTTCTGCAATTAATGTCTGAAATTTTTGATATGCTAAAAATTCATTAAACACCGATTTAATCGCCAGTAATTCTGAAAATACCCCGGCGTCTTTAGGCTGGACCCCCATTAAATAGGCAAATGGAAGAAACAGATAACTTAAAAGACTGCTCAATGTCTTACCTGTAATTGCGATTGTAAGAGTATCAAAAAGATGAATGAGCCCAACAAATACAATTAATAATGCCCCTACATTCAAAGCCATCGTTAGCCCCAAACTGGCACCTTGCGAAGCCGCATCAAAAATATTCTGACTTTCAATCGGTATATCTACAGACTTTATATCTGTTGTTCGGGGTACCCCCGTTTCAGGAATGAGTATTTTAGCAAAAGCGATAGCGGAAGGAGCACTCATCAAAGACGCTGTGATTAGATGTCCCGGTTCTGCCCCAAAATTTGCATAAGCCACCATAACACTCACCGCAATGGTTGCTAAAAATGCCGTCATAATTGTAAACAATTCGGAACGCGTCATATCTTCAATATAACCTCTAACTGCACTCATGGATTCAATGCCCAGAAAAACCAGCAAACCTGTGGTAAAAGTCTCTGCCCCCGATGTCTTCATTGATTTTTGCATAAGCCATGCTAATCCCTTGACTATATTCTGAATAATTTTCAAGTGTTGTAAGATAGCAGAACAGGCAGACACAAAAATGATTATCGGAAGCACCTTGAAGGCTACTACCGCACTTACTACGAACGGTTCCGCTGGAGTTAATTGTCCTTCTGAATTCTGAACCAGTGCATGGTCTAAAATGAAAAAGTCTGCCAGATTACCAAATAGGAATTTTGCCCCGGCGGTACTTGATTCAGAAATTAAATCAAATCCCTTTTTTAGCCATTCGAAGAAATAAATTCCAATTTTCGGTGATATAAGCGGAAGTAAAGAAAACCCTAACCAACTGTTTATGGTATGGATAGCCATATTCGGTATCCAAACAAGCCAATCCGCACGGAGAAGAAACAAAGCAATGAGAAACTGAAGCCCAATACCCCAAAGGACTACATTCCATTTAATATTCTTTCTATTCTCACTCAATAAAAAAGCAATGAAAAAGAATGTTATTAAACCTAATAAACTAACAAATCGAAGATGCATGCCTGTTATCCCAACAACGGTTACGAGTTTATATAACTTTCAATCACATACGAATTTTGTGCTTTATCTAATGCAGATAAAAATTCATTAAGTTTCTTTGTCCCAATTAGGATTTTATAATCATCTTTTCTAAGTTCCACACATTCATTACCGCTAACCGTATATGCCCACTTTTTATAACTCCAGCGAATTCCCCAACCTCCAAATTCTATAAGAGGTTTATATTTCCGCCCTAAAATCTCATCTAATTTTTCCCACGATATTTTTCGATACTTTCTATGGAAAGGGAAATAGATAAAATATATTCCATCCCGATACACACGCGTTTCAAGACGGGTCAAAACAAATAAACCCATAATAAGGAACATCACGAAACAAACCCAAAGAGCAGTAAAAATAAGTGTTGGAGCAGACATAGGTCTATTCCCCCAGGGTTGATTAAGGAATAATTGATAATAAAAAGCACTACCTATCCATACAAATTGTATCCCAAAAACTACAAGCAAAAGTATCCATAGCCACAATTGCGTAAACCTTTGTATTTCGATAAAAAACAAGTCGTTACTCGAAGGTAATTCGGAACTCTTTACTTTTTCAAACCTAATACTCATCTATTACAACCCAGTTTATTTTCATTACTTTTATTATAAGTCAAATTTAGTTCAAAAAGATAAAAAATCCATGGATAAAGTTAGAATATTGTATGAGAAAGTAAAGCGGATAGAATCTAATAAGGGTTACGGTTAGCATACGAAGAAAAGAGGTAGACCTCCTTTTAAGGAGGTCTACCTTGCCTCACCAATCACTCTATTTTTACTTATACATTTTTTGCAGCAGAGTATTCTTATAGTTGAAATTACCAGCGATATACAAGACCTACTACTTGAGCGATAGCAGGATTAACAGGGGCTTGACTTGCTCCTGTGGGGTTTGAAGGGTCTTCAGCAACATAACGAATAAATTCAACATGACCATCCATGTATAACACATTCGAGCCACCTGGTATATGATTAAATCCTTCAGGTGCTGTTGATACATGGTCAAACATAATCCAGACGGAACTTTGTGCTTGAGCAGAAGCGGCAGGGTTATTAATATCTGTAATCAGGAATCGTTCCATTCCTTCACGAATACGATAAGTAGGAATAAAATTACATATAAAATGTAATTATTACATTGGATATTGTTGGCGAGTTGTTAATATATGCAACCGGAGGTAGAATAGAAAAGAAAAGATAATTTGTGTTGGAATTATTTATAATCTTATAGAAACATTTGATTTTGAGAATTATTTTTATGCGTGTTATTGCAGGAATAGCAAGAGGAACAAAATTACTGGCTCCAATAGGTAGAGATACAAGACCTACTCTGGATAGAGTAAGAACTTCACTTTTTGACATTTTAAGTCGTCAGGTAGAAAATGCAAAATTTTTAGATTGTTTTGCAGGAACAGGTGCTAATGGAATAGAAGCAATCAGTCGCGGAGCCCATTGTGCTTATTTTGTAGAATATTCTAAAAAAGCCATACATTATATTGAAGCCAACCTAAAAAAAACACATTTTATTGATAAAGGAATTATTATTAAAGCAGAATTGCCCCAAGAAGTTTCTTTGCTACCCATTGAAATGGATATTGTCTTTATGGACCCACCGTATGAATTTACAAAATGGGAGGTTCTTTTATCTCGTATGCAGGAACATGGCGTTTTCTCTGTAAATGCTCTATTAATTATTGAACATAGCCAATTTAATCCTCCTTCAGAACAGTTCCCACCTTTGCAAAAATACCGTGAAGAAAAATATGGAGACACTTTTTTGTCATTTTATTCTTGACAAAAGACTTTAAATATGATAAAGTAGTAAAATACGGTATTATATACCATATATATTTTTTTGTGATTGTAAAGATAAAAAATATTACTATATATTGTATTCTCAAGCGTGATGAGAAAAGATTGTCCCATATATTGAAAAATAAATTATAAGAAAAGGAAAAGGATATGAAATGTCCATTTTGTAATCATGCGAGAAGTAAAGTTGTAGACAGCCGAACTTCCTTAGAAGGGAATGCTATTCGACGACGGAGGGAATGTTTGAAGTGTGGGAGGAGATATACCACTTACGAGCGTGTGGAAGAGGTAAGTTCGATGGTAGTAAAAAAGGACGGCAGGCATGAGAATTATCAACGCTGGAAGGTAAAACAAGGGATTATAAAAGCAATCCATAAGAGGCCAATTAGTCTGGAGCAAGTAGAAGCGTTGATAGATGATGTTGAAAAGAGTGTTTTTAATGCGGGAAAACAAGAAGTAACCTCGCGAGAAATAGGTGAAGCCGTCATCCAACGATTAAAAAAGTTGGACGAAGTGGCGTATGTGCGATTTGCATCGGTATATCGCCAATTCCGTGATATAAATGAGTTTATGGATGAATTAAAAGGAATGTTAACAACTCCGGGAAGTTAGGAAATAAATTTTATAGTATGAATGTTTAATAAGGTGAAAATTGAATAGACACTTTACCACAAAACAACATACCATGGCCCTTTCCTTTGGGCGATGTGGCATACCCTCCCCATCCCCTGGTCCCCTTTTCCTCTCCGCCACATCGCCCCTCTTCTTTTTTAAAATATCTAAAAGAAGGAGGAAATTTTTTCTATATGACAAAGAATAGACTTGCAAATGAAAAAAGCATTTATCTCCAGAGCCATGCCGATGACCCTGTAGATTGGTATCCATGGGGAACAGAGGCACTCCAAAAAGCGACTACAGAAGAAAAGCCTATTTTTCTTTCCATCGGTTATTCAGCATGTCATTGGTGCCATGTGATGCAAAAGGAATGTTTCAAGAACCCAGAAATTGCGGATATGTTAAATCGAAACTTTGTGCCGATTAAAGTTGACCGTGAGGAACATACAGATATTGATGAAATATATATGCATGCGGTAGTCCAAATAACAGGTTCCGGTGGATGGCCTCTCTCTGTTTTTTTAACACCCAATTTAAAACCGTTTTTTGGTGGCACATATTTTCCTCCATATTCTATAGGTCAACATCCCGGTTTTCTGGAGATACTTCGCTATATACAGCAATTGTGGATACAAAAGCGTGAACAGTTAGAAACGACAGGTGCTAATTTGTTGGCTTTGGTGCAATCGCATTTATCTCTACCAGCAGGACAAAGTGAAGGACTGGATTATCAGCCACTTATAGATAGGGCGGTTGCATCTTTATATCAAAGTTTTGATAGGGACAATGGTGGTTGGGGTATTGAACCCAAATTCCCGCCCAATCTTGTTCTTCCTTTTCTTCTACATTATGCATCTATCTATAACGATGCTCGTGCCAAGGAGATGGTCGAGAAAACTTTAGTTTATCTTGCACTTTCAGGGCTTCATGACCATGTAGGCGGGGGATTTCACCGATACTGCACCGACCGTATCTGGCATGTCCCGCATTTCGAAAAGATGCTTTATGATAACGCCCAAATAGCGAATATTTATCTACAATATATTCCTCATACAGAAAATCATTTTTTGAAATTTATCGGTAAAAGGACACTCGATTATCTCATTACAGAATTGTATAATTCCGAAGAAGGCTTTTTTAGTTCACAAGATGCGGATACGGAACATGAGGAGGGGAAGTTTTATGTGTGGGAATATGATGAAATAAAAAATATTTTGGGAGAAAGTGCAGAAAGTTTTTGTAAATATTTCGGTGTAGAAAAGGAAGGAAACTGGAGAGAATTTTCAACAAAAGGTGGAATGGCTAAGGGTAAAAACATACTTGACCATAAATATGTCGGAGATGATTATAACAATTGGAAAATATTTGCAAGTCAGTATTTCAATTTTCTACCACACATTAACAAACTACTTTCTATCCGTAATCGCAGAGAAAAACCTATGAAGGATAACAAATGTATAACATCCTGGAACGCCCTTGCTATAAGTGCCTGTATCAAAGGAAGCATATATATAGCGGATGAAACATATATGATGATAGCAGTGAAAACAGCCGAACATTTTCTACAAGATTATAAAAAATTAGGTTTCTTACCCCATATTTTACATAATCCTAAAATTGAGGGATTTATTGAAGATTATGCTCTATTTATCAATGCATTGTTAGACCTCTATGAAACCATGCTTGATGATAGATGGATTGAGAATACAATAATGTTAGCGGAGAGAATGATACATCAATTCTGGGATAATGAGGGAGTAGGTTTTTATCGCACATCGCAAACTGTTCGTAATCAGCAGAGGTTATCCTCCAAACCTATTCTTGACCATCAGGAACCCTCAGGGAATGCTATGGCGGCTATGGCTCTGGCAAGATTAGGTTTCCTTGTCAATTCGGAATATCTGGATATGGCGGAGCAGTTATGTCAGGGGTATTATGATTGGATACAAAGGGTACCGGAGGCTTTTCCTGCATGGTTAGACACAATGCTTTTTCTAAAACACAAACCTATGGAATGCACAATATTTTCTCAAGGTGCAAAATTACTACCTGTCCCTATGTTAACGAAAATTTATCATTCACGATATCCTTATTTTATTATGAAAAAGAATAAAGATATAGCCAGAGAACCAAGAGGGAGTATAGCCCTATTTTGCCATAAACAGACTTGTTCCGCACCGATATATAATATTGATGAAATAATCCCAGCCATTAAAAATTTAACAAAAATAAAAACTAATTGATGAAACTATATTAAAATTTGTTTGTTTGCAAAATAGGATATTAAACTTATGTAAAATATATAATACTCTGAAAGCGATGAAGAAAGAAGTATTTGAATATGCGTAGGATAAATCCATCGGAATATATTGTTACACCTGGACGCCCGTATCCGTTTGGTGCTATTGTTTCTAATGATGGTGTTCGTTTTACTATCTTTTCGAGGCATGCAAAGCGGGTATGGCTTGCTCTGTTTGAAGATGTTGACGACAAACATCCAGCATGGGAATTTGAATTTGACCCGAAGCGGCATCGTATTGGAGATGTTTGGTCCGTTTTCATTCGAGGAGTACCTACGGAGGGCACTTTGTATATGTATCGGATGGATGGACCCTATGACCCGCGTTCCGGACATCGGTTTAACCCTTCGATTTATTTACTCGACCCTTATGGAAAGGCCTTTATCGGGGATGTTGATAAAGGGACAATGAAGACAGTTGTTGTTCCTGATGAGATGGATTGGGAACCAGAACGACCTTCCCATCTTCCCATGAATGAATTGATAATTTATGAAACACATGTCCGCGGTTTTACCATAAGTGCTTCCGATGTGAAAAGACCCGGAACTTATCAGGGGCTTATTGAGAAGATTCCATACTTAAAAGATTTAGGTGTGAATGCAGTTGAATTACTACCGATTCAAGAATTTGGGGAGCGACGGATTGGTAGGTGCAGTCTAATTACCATGGAGGAATTACTTAATTATTGGGGATATAGTAATATTGGTTTTTTTGCTCCGACGCATTGTTATGCAGTGAAGCCTACCCGTTATGAACATTTATCAGAATTTCGCCGTATGGTAGAAGCCTTACATCGTGCAGGAATAGAAATTATCCTTGATGTTGTGTTCAATCATACATCGGAAGGGAATGAATTGGGTCCTACCCTTTCCTTTCGTGGAATTGATAATAGTGTCTACTATTTTTTGGACAAAGATGGTCGTTATTTAAATTATTCAGGTTGTGGCAATACATTGAATTGCGACCATCCGATTGTCAGGGACTTCATTTTGGATTGCCTTCGTTATTGGGTGGCGGTGATGCATATTGATGGTTTCCGTTTTGACCTTGCTTCGATATTGGGTAGAGATGAGAAAGGAAATGTTCACCCGGATGCACCGTTAATTGAGCGTATTGCGGAAGACCCGGTTTTGCGGCATGTAAAATTAATAGCGGAGGCATGGGACGCCAGTGGCGCCTATCATGTAGGTTCTTTCGGAGGATTGCGGTGGGCAGAATGGAATGGAAAATATCGGGATGATGTTCGCAGATATTGGCGAAATGACCCCGGTATGCTTCCTGTTTTTGCGACACGCATTGCAGGTAGCTCCGATTTGTATCAATGGGGCGGACGCTCACCCTTGCATAGTATTAATCTGATTACATGCCATGATGGATTCACCCTTCATGACCTTGTTACTTATTCTTGCAAGCATAATGAAGCCAATGGAGAGAATAATCGGGATGGAATGGATGAAAATTTCAGTTGTAATTATGGTGTTGAAGGGGAGACAGAGGACCCCGAAATAAATAAAATTCGAACACGGATGAAAAAGAATTTTCTGGCAACTTTATTTATTTCTTTAGGAGTTCCGATGATTCTGGGTGGTGATGAATTTGGTAGAACGCAAAATGGAAACAACAACGCCTATTGTCAGGATAATAAAATTTCCTGGTATGATTGGGATTTGTTTCAAAAAAATTATGATTTGTTCCGATTCTGTAAAGGGATGATTCAGTTAAGAAAAGAAAATCCTGCTTTGCGAAGAACTACCTTTTTTGACGGTATTCCGAAATACGGACAGCAGAAATGGCCAGATATTACCTGGTTTAATTCAGAGGGGAATACGGTAAATTGGGATGGGGAAGATTCTGTTTTCGGTTGTCGTATCGACCCGGAAGTCAATGAGGGTTATGCTTTATTTTTAATCTTTAATAATACTCCCTACGAGCGACAATTTTTAGTAACAGCGGAACCATGGCGTCTTCGTGTGAATACGGCAGAACCTTCACCCCGCGATTATTACGAACGACATCAAACCCGCATACTTACTGAACGAGTAATTACCATACAACCTCGTTCTGTCGTTATTCTCGAATCAAAAAGCAGTTCTTCAAATCAATAACATTTGTATCATTTTCTGTGATATTTATTTTCTATGTTTTTTAATTTGCTTTTTATTGGTGGTATCGACTTTTCTTGACTTAATAATTTGTCTTGTAATTAGTCCCGCAATAAATATAAGGACAAGAGTTAAGATAAGAACAATCTTTATGCTTTTTGCACTGAAATAATTCGTTTCTTCAATGGAAGATGAAGAAGGAGTTTTATCGCTTGTGTCCATGGAAGGTGTATCTCCAGGGAAAAGGATTTCGCCAGGGAGAACAGTACAATTTACAGAGTTTCCCTCAGGGTCTGCCAGAACAGTATTTGAAAGTTTAACGAGTTGTTTGCCAGAAAGGGTGCCATCCTCTATTGCTATTTTGACAAAAAGGATAGTGCCAGTAGGAATAGATTGTTGATTAAGTCCTGCTATGATGGTTCGGTAAGTCTGATTTTTAATTTGATTATAAGATACCATTTTATTAGCTTTCTGGGCAGATTCTGCTACGGACATATTTGTAATTTTTGTCCCTACAGGGATGATAATATCGAATTGTATCCCAGAAATGCGTTCAGAAGGGTCTACTTTCAAGTCAATAGGTAGAACAATTTCCTTTTGTCCCTGTTCACACTTCACTTTTAATGGAACTAATGTTGCAGGATATGCAAAATAGGGAAAGAAAAATCCTATTATAAATACGGATAATATTTTAGGAAACAGAAAATTTTTATTTCTGTTTCCTATTTTTTCCTGAAAAATAGGTCCTGTTTCTTTATTACAGTAGATGTAGCGGTTAAGATTATTAATAATGAAACAGTTATGGATACAAAAATAATAAGAGAATTGCTCGTTGTTGATATATTGTCTTTCGAAATATTTGTTTCTATAATTGTGCATTCGTTGCTCCTTCCCTTGTTTGGGGATATATTAGATATATTCAGAGCAAAATAAGGATTTTGTAAAGGTTTATTTGCATTATTCAGAGGGGCTGTGTGTATATTTAAATTGTTTTCAGTAGTAGCATTCATAACAGGCAGGGAAGATTTATTTACAGCTTTTGATAATCCCGATACGGAAGTATTGCGGCTTTTATCAGTAAAATATGGCTTCAAACTTCCATTCTGAACATCTATATTGTTCCCAATCAGGATAGGTTCATTTCCAGGTATATATTGTTTTCCAAAAACAACATTTTTTTCGGGAATAGGCATAAATTTAGGTGCATTTACTTTATTTTCTGCTTTTTTAGCCTGTGAATGTGCATTTCCCTCATGGATGTAGGGACTGCCAATGTTTGTAACAAATCCCGAAGAAGAATTTGGAGTGGATAGTTTTGAAGATGATGTTTGAGAATATGTCGGTGTTGTTTTTGTATTTGCTACTTCTTGTATAACGGGTTTTGTATCCATAGTATTTGTTTTTATATCAGGGGGTGATTTAACAACTGTTGGGTCGTTTACCCCCGTTTCTGTGGAGGGACTGGGATTATTTATATCAGAAGGAGAAGTCTCTTTTTCAAGATTATTATCTGCATTATTATCTGCTGATGGTTCTGTCCCTTCACTATTATTGATGTTATTAATGGTACTGGATACAGGTTTTGCTTGTGGGGAGGAAAGTTTTACTTGCAGGACATTAAATCCTGACGGATTGACTCCTTCCGATAGGGCATTGAATTGCAAGACAAATAATTCTCCATTGGGAATGGGATAGTTATTGAACCCGATGATGAGGACCCGTAAGAGGCTATACACCGGGGCAATTTGTAATTGTTTATTACTTATTACTAAAGTTTCTCCCGGAAATGCAGATACAAATTCCCAATTTTGTGTGTCATATCCATAATCCAGTTGTATTCCGCTTACTTCTTCTTCGGGTAGAATTGTTAGAAACACATGGGCAAAGACTGTTTTATCTATTTGTTCCAGTCTCATGTCAATCATTGCAGAAAATGATGAAATTGGTGTAAGCAAACATACCGCAGTAAGAAAGAAGAAGAACCTCTTTCTTGTTTGAATAGAAGATTCGTATTTTTGCGGTATTATGCTCATAGAAATTATTCCTATGTTGAACCTAAAGCAAAGCCATCTTCCGTGCCACTTGACGGATGATAAGAACCATAGTTATAAATTTGTATAAGTCTTAGAATTTCATATAATTGAATTTTCCAATCCGGACTTCCATAATAATCGCTGTTGTGAGGAGAACATGTTCGATTTTCCCCAGTTACGCTATAACCGTCTTCGGTATTGCATGAACAATAGTATCCTCCAGAATTATAGAATTGGATTACCCGCAACACTTCTGTTAACGAAATTTTCCAATCCCGATTCTGGTCGGCACTGTGGTAAGCACTCTGTTGAACGGTCAGATTTCCATTGATTACAGAAACAGGAACCGAAGTGCCTGTAGGACTGGATAATATTGCACGACTTAATGAAATATCATAAATCCCTGCGGGAGCAGAAGCACATACCTGTAAGGTAATCTGGGCAACGCTCCCGCTGGGAATAATATTCTGGTTCAATCCTGCAATGATGACACGAACTTGTCCAGGAGTTACGATATTATATTGCACCTGCTTTTGAGCAGAAACGGATGATGAACCTGCTGTTACAGTTATTATTTCACAGACATAAGGATTGTAGAGAACATCAAATTGGATAGCACTTACAGACTCATTACTGGATACTGAAAGCATTGTATTCAATATTGTTTGAGTTCCACTTTCCACATATCCTGTTTCAATAGATAATCCCGCTGGATATGCGGAAGAAAAACTCAAAATGTATCCTGACATAAGTGCCCTCACAATAATCCTGATGCCTCTGTAACTATCCTGTATTTGCATGAGTTACTCTTTGCTCTGATTTTCTGCGTAGTCCAGTATTCCGTTTCCATTTGCGTCAATGTCCTGTTCATTGGGGATACCATCGCCATCCGAATCCTGTTCGGTTCGGTTATCGGGGTCTAAATAATTGGGGATACCATCCCCATCGTTGTCTTCGATAAAATCAGGGATACCATTATTATTCATATCAAATTTGCAATTGTTTCCATTACAAATTTGGTTTTCGATGAAATCCGGTATGTAATTCCGGTTTGTATCTGTAAGTTCGGGTACCTGCAAACTATCCAGCCATGCCATAATTTGTTGTTGGAGTTCCGTTTGGAACTGGCTCATAATAAGGTTCGTAATAGTTTCGGGTCCTGGCACTCCTAATTGGATGAGAGAGGTTTTTATCATTTGTTGTAGGCATTGAATTAATGGTGAAACCATTTCCGGATAGCCATCAATCTCAATCCGATTTAATGAAGGGATAAGCAATATGTCTTTTTGCGGTTGAAGACATGTTCCTAAACTTTGGAGCATATTGTTAATTAAAGTATCATTAATTCCAAGTGTTTGTAAATAAGTCAATGACAGAAGTTCGGTCTTAATCTCATTAATGAGTTGTTCATAAATATCCGGAATTTGATTACCATTTTCATCTGTATCAGGCAATGGCTCAGCAATGCTTCCCAATAAGTTTCTTAAATCAGGAAGCACAATGTTAGATTGCTGCAAATTTAAGTTACTTAACCGTAGAGGTATGCCTGATGATAGTTTCAGTAATGGAATAGCGAGTGAATTTATTCGGCTTGTTGGAGCGAGAATAGGAAGGGCTTGTAAACCATTTCCCGAATTCTCAATTATTCCAAAAGCCCATGTAGTCCCAACAGGAAGAAGCGTCTGGAACAGTCCGTTAGGGGATACCTCTGAAGTTATAATCCTACCATCTTCTGAAAGGGCTACAAATAATGGAGGTTCCCCTTGCTGTCCGTTGCCAGATGGGGAGGCAAATTGTCCCTCCAGAGCTTGAACCAATCCTCCTGTTCCCAATACGGAATTTATCAATATTTGGATATCAAGGATATCAACCGTGTTATTCTGGTTAACATCTGCCATAGGGATATTTTCACTCATTCCTATGGCTATGTTAATCCCATTCTGAACATCTAAAATATCAATTACACCGTCTTTATTTACATCGCCCGGTATGGCGTCTATTATTCCCCATGATATAAAGGGGAAAAAAAGCAGGGCAAAGACTAAAAATTTTTGGAATAAATCCTTATCCCTGCGTTGGGTTATTTTTAATTCGTTTTTCATATTGAAAATCCTTCTAAAAAACATTAATTACTAATTTTATGATACCTAAAAAAAATAAAAGAGAAAAGACAAAACTTGTATTAGCAAATAGGCGGGGCATGACAGAGAAAGCCTGTTAAAAAGTAAGGTTCTGTTTGAAGTCTGCGACCTCTATCCTCTGGGATAGGTGATAAACGACTGGCTTTATACTCTGTTTCTTTGACATAACCCGAATAAGGTTTGAAAATGTTATTTTTGCAAAGACTGGATGTTGATTGAGTATGACCTTGAAAGAAAGCAATAGGAGCCCCTGTCCTTTTTCCCTGCCATTTCTTCTCTAAACGATTAAATAAAATTTGTAAGTCTATAACATCAACTTTATTATCTCCGTTCTGGTCGCCTATAGAAGCAAGGGAATTTTTCTGAAGTAATGAATGCTGAAGTAAATTTAGGTCCAAAATGTCAATTTTACCGTCAAGGTTTAAATCACCTGTTCCATAATTACAAAAAGTTTGACTTGATAGACAAACTGCTAACCCCAATCCACAGGTTATTAAAAAATAAAATATTTTTTTATCGAATAAAAACATCGTTCAATCTTTTTGCATTTGATATATTTCTATTTTCCTTATTTAATTATACACTTTTTAAATAACATTTTGAAATTTTTTTTGTAACATTTTTTGTTTTTAATAGTAATAATTATATAGAACATGTTCTTTGAAAATTGAATATTCTGGTTATGAAGCAAGAGTTTCCCTAATATCTTTTCCTTCCCTCCCTTCCTATAAATAAATCTTCCCTTAAACTCTCTTCATATTTTGGGCGTCATCATTTCCCTTCAAAACCGCCAAGTAAAGTAAATCGATTAAGAATCTAATCGCTCTCCTCGGCTCTTAGCCTGATGACGCCCTTCTTTTTTTAAATCTTTTTGAAAATTTTTCTGTTAAAATACTTACAGGAAAAACAAATTTATGAAAATAAATAGCAAAAAATATAAAAATCTTCTTGAATATTATTCTGATGAATACAGTTTTTTAGTTCCTCATTGTAGACAGGTCGCAAAACTTGCTATTCAGTTATTTAAACAAACAAAATCATTGCATTCCCTAAAGAAGAAAGAAAAGAAATATCTTCTATATGCGTCCCTACTGCATGATATTGGATACGAAGTAGAAAGTATTTCTCACAATAAATATTCCTGTCAATTTATTATGAATAATCCATATTTGCAATGGAGCAAAAAAACGAAGAAAATAGTTGCATGTATTGCCCGATACCATCGAGGTTCTTTCCCGCAACAGACACATAAATTGTTTGGTAAGTTAAGTCCTAAAAAACAGAATGTCGTAACTATTTTATCCTCGTTACTTCGTATTGCCGATGGATTGGATTATACACATCAAAATTCGGTGAAGTCGTTAAAAGTGAAGATAGAAAAAGATACAGTAACTATTGAAGTAATTCCTGCGAAAGATATAGTCCCCAAAGTAGATATAGATAGGGCTAAAAAGAAATCTCACCTATTTGCCTCTGTTTTCCAGTTAGAAGAGGTAATCTTTTGTTTGAAAAATTAAAACAACTTTCCGGGATTGAGAATGTTTTTGGGGTCAATTTGATATTTGATTTGGCGGAGGAGTTCATAAGCGAGTGCGGATTTTTCCCCAGTTAGCCATTGTTTATGGTCTGTGCCAATACCATGATGATGGGAGATGGTAGCTTTATGGTAGCGGATAACATGGGAAGCGGAATTCTTAATTCGATGCCATTGTTGTGAAGGGTCTTTTAGAGAACGAGGAAATACGAATGTGAAATAAAGGCTTGCTCCATCCAGGTAGGCATGACTTATATGTGCCATGACGATAGGGAATTGAGGTTTTTGGTCCGGGTCGTTTTCAATAGTTTCTTGAATGGCTTTATGTATGGCTTCGTGCAGGTCAAGCAACTTATTCCATCGCGTTGCAGTTTCTAAAGTATCTACACCCAGTCCATAATCTAACATTTCATCACGGAGATAGGGAAGAAGGAAGCGTTGTTGAAACCATTGGTCAGCAATACCTTCACCGAGGGAAATTGCCTGATGATTTGCAAATATGCTTTCTATAATCTGTCTCCCTGCAGTAATACAAGGTGAATCTCCTTCCAGTCCAATAAGCATGAGACAGAATTTAGGTAGAGATGATGGGTCTCCGCCACCCATTTGCATCGCTGTATAAAAAAATGTCTCCTGTGCATCGGATAATCGTATCATAGCAAGGGGAATATCTGTTTGCATCAATTGTCTGCTGGCTTCAATGCCCGCTTCAAATGACGGAAATATGTATGCATTGTAATATTTTTCTTGAGGTAAT
Organism: Candidatus Hydrogenedens sp.; assembly: GCA_035378955.1. Lineage (NCBI taxonomy): Bacteria > Pseudomonadati > Candidatus Hydrogenedentota > Candidatus Hydrogenedentia > Candidatus Hydrogenedentales > Candidatus Hydrogenedentaceae > Candidatus Hydrogenedens > Candidatus Hydrogenedens sp. The sequence goes on from DAOSUS010000006.1 coordinate 82,610, forward strand.
GGATGGATACGAAATTCTATATCGGTCATGATACCCAGAGTACCTTCGGAACCGGGAATAAGGTCTTTGATTTGAGGTCCTGCTGCGGAAGCCGGGAATGCCTCCGTTTTCCACGGTCCGGGTGGACTGATTATTTCAGCACCTACAAACCAATCTTCTGCTTTACCATAGCGGATGGATTGATGACCTGCTCCACGAGCGGATACCCACCCCCCTAATGTTGAAAATTCAAACGATTGAGGATAATGCCCTAAAGTAAAGCCTTCTTTCTGTAAAAGTTCCTCTAAATGAGGTCCTTCTATTCCACTTTCTGCACAGGCGATTCGTGATTTTGTATCAATGTTTATGAGACGGTTCATCTCCCGTAAATCGAGAGTTGCAATTCCTATATGGTTTTGTCCTTTTATAGGATTAACACCACCCACAACACTTGTGCCTCCACCAAATGGGATAATAGCCACATTGTTGAACAAAGCCCATCGGATAACTTCAATAACTTCTTCTTTCGTTTGGGGATAAATCACAATATCAGGAACATCAGGTAAGTTGCCCGAACGCAAGGCTAAAGTATCTAAATAACTTTTACCACGAGCGTGAATAATTCGTTCTATAGGTTCAGATGTTATTTTTCCTTGCGATATTTTTGTTTCTAATTCGGATATGAGTGTAGATGGGAGTGTAGGTTCGTTTAACGAAATGGAATTTATATCCACAGGTAGGGTATGAGGCAACTCAGTAAAACCTGAAAGTTCGCGTAACCAATTCCAGAAAGAATTCCGTTTGTCTTTAAGCAAATCGGGAGATTGTTTTAATCCCCATCCACACCATTTCCGTTCCGAAAGGTTCATACAACCATTCCTTTTTTATACTGTTTTCCTAATAGTAGAAAATTTTGCAATAGGATTTTACCATATTCTGTAAGGATACTTTCTGGATGAAATTGAACACCCCATATAGGCAATTCCTGATGGGCTACTGCCATGATTTCTCCCTCTTTCGTTTCGGCAATAATTTTTAAGACTTTCGGGCATGTATCGCGTTTAATGAGAAGAGAATGGTAACGAGTTGCTTCAAAAGGAGAGGGAATACCTTTGAATAAAGGGGCATTGGTGTGGTAGATTTCACTAATTTTTCCATGCATAATGCGTTCTGCACGGACAATATCACCCCCAAAAGCGTAGCCAATACTTTGGTGTCCAAGGCAGACCCCTAAAATAGGGTATTTATGTCCTAATTGTTTGATAACCTCCACAGAGATACCTGCTTCGCGAGGTGTGCAGGGTCCGGGTGAAATAACAATGTAATCAGGATTGATTTGTTCTATCTCCGGGATGGTAATGGTATCATTCCGATATACCTTCATTTCCGGGTGCATTTCGCCTAAATATTGCACCAAATTGTATGTAAAAGAGTCATAATTATCAATAAAAAGAATCATAGTTCCAATCCTTTCTCTGCAAATTCTACTGCTTTGAATAATGCTTTGGCTTTGTTCACGGTTTCCATGTATTCGCGTTCGGGGTCGCTATCATAAACGATACCTGCGCCTGCTTGAAGATAGGCAACGCCTTCTTTAATTACCATGGTTCGGATTAAGATACAAGTGTCCATGTCGCCTGTGAAACTGATATAACCGGCACCGCCAGCATAAGGTCCGCGTCGTTCAGGTTCTAATTCGTCAATGATTTCCATAGCCCGAATTTTAGGAGCCCCTGAAACGGTTCCCATAGGGAAAGTTGCCTGCAATGCATCAAAGGCATCACATTCAGGACGCAGTTCTCCTTCCACTTCAGTTACGATATGCATAACATGAGAGTATCGTTCAATAACCATAAATCGATTTGGAACGGGTTTAACAGTTCCGATTTTACAAACACGACCTAAATCATTTCTACCGAGGTCAACCAGCATGATATGCTCCGCCCGTTCTTTTTCATCTGCAATTAATTCTCTTTCAAGAGATAAGTCATCCTCGGGAGTATTCCCACGAGGTCGAGTTCCGGCAATAGGACGAAGTAGACAGCGTCGTTGCTTTACCTGTGTCATAACTTCAGGACTGGAACCAACGAGGGCTAATTCGGGAAATTGCATAAGTAGCATATAAGGGGAAGGATTAATGCGTCGTAAAGCACGATATAAGTTGACGGGACTTGTATAGACAGGCCTTGAAAAACGCTGAGATAGGACAACTTGGAATATATCCCCGGCACAGATATATTCGCGGGCTTTGGCTACTGCTTTGCAGAAATCCTCTTTGCAGAAGTTGGATTTAATTTCAATTTGTCCGTTGGTCTGGTGGACATGTTCCGTAGAAACGGCTAAGGGTCCACGAAGTCGTGCTTCAATTTCGGCAATTTTGCGGATAGATTCGTTATAGGCGTTTTCTGCATTTGAACGAATATGGGCATTGGAAACAATCATGATACGGTTGTTCAAATGGTCAAAAATGAGTAAGGTATCGGTAATCATGAAATAAATATCAGGTAAACCTAAAGTATCGGGATTCTTATCGGGAATGTTTTCAAAAAATCGGATAGTATCATAGGAAATATAACCCACAGCACCTCCAAAGAAAGAAGGGAGTCCTGGTACTATTACGGGAGTATATTCTTTCATAAGTTTCCGTAATTCGTTCCAAGGCTGGTCGGAGGTGAAAGAGCCTGTAATTCCATTTCGAGTGATGCTGATATTATTCCCACTTGCTTGAAAAATGACCGATGGATTAGCACCTAAAAAGGAATACCTGCCGAGCACCTCTGCGTGTTCCACACTTTCAAGCAGAAACGAATACGGGTACCCTCGTGAGATTTTTAAATAAGCACTTACAGGGGTTTCCAAATCGGCTAATAATTCTTTATATACCGGCACAATAGACCCCTGCCGTGCTATTGTGCGAAATTCATCAAAGGATGGGTAAATCATATAAATCTCCTTTTTTATCTTATTCTTTGGCGACACCATCGCCATCTAAAATTATGGTTTCATCGAAATCAACTCTACGGTAAAAGCAGCTTGTTTCGTTGGTATGACAGGTAGGTCCTGCTGGGTCGCAACGAAGTAATAATGCATCGCCATCGCAGTCAATCCGTATTTCGCGAACTTTGAGAACATTACCGGAGGTTTCCCCTTTTCGCCAAAGTTTCTGCCGAGAACGAGACCAGAAGCAGGCTATCTTTTCTTTAAGCGTAATTTGTAAGGACTCAGCATTCATATATCCAACCATAAGGACTTGTCCTGTTTCAACATGTTGAATAATAGCAGCAATAAGTCCACGGTCATCAAACTTGATTAAATCGTTGAGTTTCATGGGAAATCTCCTTTTTTACAGGTTTATAATTTTACAATAATTTTGTAAAGGTAAATATTTTCTAAAAAAGGTTGGGAAATATAAGAAGGGGGATTTTAATGTATCACCATCGAAATATGTGGGCAGGATGAAGACACAATCCTTGTGGGCTTGTGAAATTTTCAGATATGAAAAATCTTTTATTCATGAGTTCATCCTGTTATTTTTTTGTTAGATGTCATTATAATCGCACAGGGACACCATGCTTTGCAAGAAATTCTTTGGCTTCATGGATGGAGTATTCTGCAAAGTGAAAGATAGAAGCGGCAAGGGCTGCATCGGCTTTGCCTTCTTGTAAGGCGGAACGCAAATGTTCTAAATTTCCAGCTCCACCACTGGCAATTACGGGGATGTTAACGGCTTCTGCTACTGCACGGGTTAGTTCAATATCATAACCTTCTTTTGTTCCATCGGCATCCATAGAAGTAAGTAAAATCTCTCCAGCGCCGCGTCGTTCCGCTTCCATAGCCCATGCTACGGGTTCTAATTCGGTAGGTTTTCCTCCATCTCTGCCACCATGGCTTTTTACTATGTATCGATTTCCTACTTTTTTGGCGTCAATAGCAATAACAATACATTGGGAGCCGAAACGAGCAGAGGATTCATTGATAAAGTTCGGATTAAGAATGGCAGGAGTATTTATGGAAACTTTGTCGGCACCTGCGCTAAGAAGAAGTCGAATATCTTCCAGAGTGCGAATACCTCCCCCAACACAAAGAGGCATAAATACCTGTTCGGCCGTTTTCTGAACAACATCCAACATCGTTTTCCGATTATCTGTTGATGCCCGAATATCTAAAAATACGATTTCATCTGCACCTTCTTCGTCGTAACGGCGCGCTATTTCAACAGGGTCTCCAGCATCACGAAGACCTAAAAATTTCACACCTTTTACAACGCGACCATCAGCCACATCTAAACAAGGGATAATACGCTTGCAAAGCACGAAAAAACTCCTTAATATTTGAGGGAATCAGTATTGTTGGGTGTATCCGATGAATCGGTTTTATCAGCCGCATCAGACGGTTCGGACAAAGTCGGAAGAGGATTTAATTCTTCCTGTTGAGGTTCCTCTAATTTGCAAGAAAGATAATCATTGGAGATTAACTTTTCGTCCGCGGAAATTGTTAGAACTGGGGGTTCCGTTTGAACAGGTTCTTCTGGTGTCGGTTTAATTTCTGAAGGTTCGTATTTTTGTGAGATGGTATCAAAAGCAGTTTTTCCTAAGGATGCATAAATTTTTTCTCCGTCTAGCTGGAAATTGTCTAATTTAATAGTTACCGGGGTTGAAATGGAAAGTCCAAAATAGATATTAAGGAATTCTTCAATTCGGTGAATTATCAGTTCTTGAATGTCTGGCAAGTTTTGTTGTTCTGTTAAGACAATAACAGGGCTAATTTCTACACATACCTTTTTCTGGTCTTTACTTGGCGAGAGTGAAACGGAAACTTGTTTTAATGGGGCAACTTTTTTAAGCATGGCTTCGCATTCTTTTTCTACCGTTGCAAGATTAATTTCTGTAATGCCATTTTCAAGGTTTTGTTTAATAGTGCGGACAACAGGCTTTTTCCGTTTGAGGGATGGAAGGAAAGAATAAACACCTATCAGGATAAACACAATCCCTGTTAGTAATTTGAAAGAACCCGGAAATAGAGCATCCAGAGAGCCATCTGTTGTTTTTGCAATGTAAGAACATACATAAGGGCACTGAACAAATTGTCCAACCAGTGCTATCCCTACGATAATAACCAGCAAAGCAGAAAGTTTTAAGAAAGCAAGTTTCATAATTATATTCCTTATCGTAATTTTTTGTTTTTATTAATGTTTAATTTTAACATGTTAGCCATGGTTTTTTCATTTGTATAAGGTTCTTGATTGTCATTATAACGAAACAAAGCACTTTTGAGTTTCCAGTAAATCTGTTCTTCCTCTTTTGAACTTAGATATTGAAAAGATTTAAATTATATACTTCTAATTGTTTTTATTGAATTGTTTGTTTCTTAAAATATTTTAAAAGGAAATGAGTATGAGTAAGATTTGTTTTTTAGGTGCGGGAAGCACTGTTTTTGCAAAGAATGTTTTAGGTGATTGCATGCATGTAGAAGCATTAAAGGACGCAACGGTTGCATTATTGGATATAGACCCGGAACGATTAGGTGAATCGGAGCGAATGGTGAAAAATTTAAATAAAACATTAGGGGCAGATATGAAAATTGAGTCATATCTGGCGGAGGATGCGGAGAAAGCGTTTAAGGATGCAAATTATATTGTGAACGCTATACAGGTCGGGGGTTATGAGCCCTGTACTGTGATTGATTTTGAAATTCCAAAGAAATATGGTTTGAGGCAAACAATTGGCGATACTTTAGGTATTGGGGGCATTTTCCGTGCGTTACGCACTATCCCTGTGATGTTAAAGTATTGTGAGATTATAGAGAAGGTAGCACCGGATGCTTTGCTATTGAATTATACCAATCCGATGGCAATGGTTACCGGGGCTATCTTAAAAGCAACTTCGGTACGAACGGTTGGTTTGTGTCATAGTGTTCAGGTATGTGCACCGCAATTATGTTTGATGTTAGAACTGCCGGATGATGATTTGCAATGGAAAATTGCCGGTATAAATCATCAGGCATGGTTATTGGAGGTGAAACGGCATGGCGAGGATTTGTATACGGAAATTAAGCGTCGTGCAGAGTTGCCAGAATATCGCTGGAAGGATACAGTTCGGTTTGAGATAATGAAACGGTTCGGATATTATGTAACCGAATCGAGTGAACATAATGCGGAATATGTGCCATGGTTTATTAAAAGTAAAGCACCGCAATTAATTGATGAATTTAATATCCCGCTGGATGAATATCCTAAACGCTGTATGGCTCAAATTGAGGCGTGGAAATACATACGAGATGAACTAACCTCTCTGGATAAGCCTTTGTCTCATGAGCGAACCCATGAATATGCTTCTTATATTTTAGAGGCGATAGAAACAGGCAAGCCGTTTACTTTCGGTGGAAATGTTTTGAATTATGGTTTAATTACGAACCTGCCATATAAGTGTTGTGTTGAAGTTATGTGCGTGGCAGACCGAAGTGGGATAACGCCTACCTATGTAGGGGATTTACCTGTTCAATGTGCGGCTTTGAATAGGACAAACATCAATGTACAAGAAGTGACGATTGAAGCAGTTTTGAAAGGGAAAAAGGAACATATCTATCAAGCGGCGATGTTAGACCCCCATACATCCGCAGAACTAACCATTGATGAAATTATTCATCTCTGCGATGACCTGATGGAAGCACACGGTTCCTGGTTGCCAGAATTCCATTAAAGATTTTTCCTGAAACACAAAACATAGAAAGAAAAAATTAAAATTTAATTATTCTGCGTGCCAGTGGAAATTATAGTGAGCGCCGCAAACACGGGATTGTAATTGGGATGTAAGTGAATTAGCCGGTGCATTGCACGCATGAATAGCCACTTCAAGAATATCCGCACCATAGTTTTGAGCCCAATATATCATGGTAGCCACCATATCTGTATAAATGCCTTTATTTCGCACATTAGGTAGAACACCCACCATATCCCCTTTTGTAATCCGTATTCCTAATGTGTCCTTTGTTCTTTCATCTTCTACACTTGTAATGTATCCCACAATTTGATTATCCATCTCTACAATCCATACACCTTTGGCTCGAATTCCCAGTAAGGAATTTTTAAGCCAGTGCTTAAACATTACGGGAACCTTACCCGTAGCCATTAATTTTTCATCAAGATAAAAACGGCTGTATCTCGGAAAGATTGAAAAATCAATATTTACTAAATTATCCATGTCTTCCTTTGTTGCGGGACGAATAGGAACGGTAATCTTATGCTCCAATTTAAAACCCGTCCGAAAGTCCCATACATGGTGAATATGGGTTGCGATTAAATCAAAGCCGTTTTCTACAATCGCTTTTACTCTGCTGAAATCAAGTGGATGGGAATATATATCCATGAACTTTACATGGTGTTCTTTTGCCCAGAGAACGACTTCTGTCAGAAGGTTCTTTTTAATCCAATAAGCGATTTCGTTTTCTTCTGCCAATAAATAATGAATACGGGCGCAGGGGAAACCAAAAATTTCACTATCCCAATGTAGTTGTTCGGCAAGAATGAAACCACAGACTTTATCGGTGCTATCAAAGGCACAAAAAATGGAAACGGTATCTCGCTTTATTAGACTTTGTATATCGGAGTAGATATAAGAAATATATGCCGATTTATCTATTCCACGAATATAATCGTAAGGATAAAAATTTTGACACTCTGCAAGTCTTAATAAATCGTTATCCGAAATAGCCTCAATCGGTCGAATGTGGATGGTGCTCATCTGTGAGTGTCTCCCTGACAATAAAATAAGGACGATGTTGAACCTCTCGATATGCCCTGCTGACATAGGCACACAATACGCTTATACACAATATCTGTATTCCGACAAAAATTAAAAGTAAGGAAGTCATAATCATAAGAGAATCGGGACTCTTATTAAACAACAGCGAACGGAAAAAAATAAAAAAGCCCAGCAAAAAACCTAATGCAGAAAACAACATACCCACAAACCCAATCGCTTCCACTGGGACAGTGCTTATGCTGGCTATAATATCAAAATTAATCCAGAATAGCGACCAAATCCGATACCTGCTTTTCCCCTTTTCCCGTTTTCTATGCTTGATGGGATGAGATTTAATTTTTAGCCCCATCCAACTGATTTCAGCAGGAATATATCTTGCATGATGGGTTGCTTGAAGTAAACGATTTACTGCATTGTGACTGTATGCCGCCATGCCACAGCCCGCATCCTTTAATTCCGAACCTGTCGCTTTGGAAATAAAACGATTAACAAATTGAGAAAAGAACCTCCGCAAAAAACTATCCTGTCGCTCTGTTCTCCAGCCTTGAACAAAATCAAAATCTCCTTCTTCAAGGGCTTTGATTAAATTGGGAATTTCTTCAGGAAGATTTTGACCATCACCATCCATAGATAAAAAAATAGTTCCCCGAGCATAAGAAAACCCTGCATATACCGCGGGATGTTGACCAAAATTGCGGGTCAAACGGACTACCTGAATATTATCATGCTTGCTATGATATTGCTTCAAAATCTCAAAGGTTTTATCCGTGCTCCCATCATCAACCACAATTATTTCATATCCCCGACCATAACAGTTCATTACTTCGATAATTTCATCAAGCACCCCTCCAATATTTTCTTCCTCATTATACACCGGCACCACTATACTTATTTCTATATCTTTTTTCAGTTCCATGGTGTTGTCTCTGGAATTTGTTTGTTAATGAAATTTGAAGTTTATTTTATCATGATTTCGTTCACAAATTACTTTTTTCTAATTTCAAAATATATTTTTAAATATTCTTTTCGGAAGTAAATAACTCTTCCACTTGTTTTTTTAATGGATATAGTGACTGCATGTATTCGTTTTTGTCGAGGGTTTGGGTGCTTTCTTCTATCCATTGTAATATCTGGTTGATAACATGATGTCGCCAGTATCGTGCCGGACGGGATAACTCGTCGCGTAAGTATTGAATGTCCCGCTGAAGGCTTTTACGCACTTCTCCATCCAGCGGTGTCAAATCGGCTTCTATAACTAATTGTTCTATCGTTTCCAAAATCTCTGCGGTTTCTTCTTCTATCCCTTCGGGGAATGGTGGAAAAAGGCGGTCAAATTCTCGTGAATCCTCTATCAGGTCAATTCCTTTGGGAGTAATTCGGGTCGCAACAAAAAGAGGAGGATTATATCCTGTAATTAATTCTACGAAATCTCGGTCGTATAGATAATGAATATTTGCGGCTAATTGTTTTTTATCAATCTTCCCCGATTCTAAAAAGTCTTCAGGACCGAGCATTTCTGTGGGATTTTCAAGATACCGTTCGTATAATTTTTCCAGTATCCACCGTCGAACCGATTTGGGATGATATCGCTTCATAATTGTTTCCTAATAGGTAAGTGATAATTTTCATCGTTAATTATAATAAAGTGATGTTTATTATAAAAAGAGACTTTGGGAATAATCTATTTGTTTGTAAGGAACAGACTTTTATGCTTCCCATATTAGATTTTTTTCTGTTAGTAGAAATGCTTTTTGATGGAAAAATCGTTTGATTGGGAAAAGAAGATATAAATCTGCTCTTATGTCCTGTAAATCATCAACTAATTTTATAATCCCGTTTTTTTAAACAATAAATCGTAAAAAAATCTGTAATGTTTTTTTATTTGTATTGTATGAATATATAGAAAGAAGTAGGGTAAGTTAAACAACAAAAAGTTCAACAAAACAAATAACATAAGGAGATTGTACTATGCTAAACAAAACATTATCCGCAATTCTGGTTGCTTCCCTGATTGTAGTGGTTTCAGGGTGTTCTCCCTCAGGGGATTTGACCAAAGCCATGGCAAATGCGGGTCCTCTTGGCAAATGGATAGCCTCATTGCAAATAGGCGTTTCGCCACGAACGGTGACTTTTACCAAACAGGATGTTCAGGAGCAAAAAGCAAAAAATATTCGTGTATGGGATAGGTTCCCCTTTGGCGGGAAAATAGATTTTACCGTAGTTCCAAAAGATAACTGGGTTACGGTATCGCCAGTTCAAGGGTCAAGTGCAGGTCCCTGGGATCGGGTTTCTGTAGAAGTGAAAGTTTCGACCTCTGTGTTAGAGACATCGGAAACAGCGTTGCCATTAGATTCACTGATTGAAATTAAGACCGCAGATGACATTACAAAAAATGTGAAAGTAAATGTGGTAGAAAAAGGCAATGTTGCCCACCAGATTCGTGAGCGAATCAGAGAGCGATTAGAAGAACTATTCGGCAGAATACGCCAAAATCAGCATGAAGGAAATCCAAATCAAGGGAACCAAGGCGGAAACCAATAGCAGATTGGACAGTAGATATACATAATTAAACACTACAAATTAAAGAATACTGTGAGTAGGGAACAATCTCCCTACTCACGGTATTTTTCTGAGTAGACAAGGATACATTAAGATTTTGAAGATAAAAAAGATTGAAAGTTTTGGATAGAAATATAATTTGTGAGAGAGAAGGACATGATAGTTAAATTTTTCAAAAACATTAATTATGCAGGCAAACCCAAATTTAAAGCCCTTATAGGCTGACGCCACAAAGATTTCAGATTTGTTATAATAGCTTCAGATAGTAAATCTTCTGAAGAACTGTTTTGACGCCACAAAGATTTCAGATTTGTTATAATATTGTGGGTCTCGTTTTA
>DAOSUS010000007.1 GCA_035378955.1 Candidatus Hydrogenedens sp.
GGACTCCCGAAGGTACACCGGAAGGCACCCCCGAAGGTACACCGGAAGGCACCCCCGAAGGCACACCGGAAGGAACACCCGAAGGTGAAGGTGAAGGTACAGTAGAATATGCCATTGTTCCTTATGTAATAGGAGAGACATTAGCATCTGCGAATTCACAGATTTTAGATGCTGGTCTTACTGTTGGAAATATTGTAGAAGCATGCAGTGATGATTATCCGGCAGGTACAGTTATTTCGCAAGCCCCGACTGGTGGAAATACAGCGGAATTAGGTAGTCCTGTAGATTTAGTCGTTGCATGTGGTCCTTGTGTAACTATCCCGAATGTAGTTGGCGAACAAGTTACAAATGCGTTATCAACAATAATAGGCTATGGATTATCTATTGGTGATATTATTTCTGTATGTGATAATACAGCTCCAATAGGTTTCGTGTTGTATCAAGACCCATTACCTGTATCAAATACCTGTGTGTCTGAAACGACACCATCAATTACAGTGGATTTGTATGTAGTTTGTGGACCATGTATGTCTGTAACCTTCCCGTATGTAGTAGGGAATACCGAAGGGTTAGCAACGAGTATTTTAACAGGACTTGGATATAGCATAGATGATGTAGTTTATGTTTGTGATGATGTTGTCCCAGCAGGATATGTGATAGACCAATATCCTCCATCTGACTTAAATACACCACCATTGATTAATACATGCAATCTAGATGTAGACCTACTTGTTTCGACAGGTCCGTGTAAGTAATAACAAACTTTAGATATACTGGGTCTCTGGCATTGCGAAATGTCAGAGACCTTTAGTTTTTATGGTAATAAATTATTTTATATGTTATAATTTAATAAACTTTAGGAAGAAGAATATCAATGAAGATGAATTTTTTCAAAAGGTATGGAATTATATTTGTTATTTTATTTTGTATTATTTCAAAAATTGCTTTTTCTCAGGAAATGCAAGCTCTTATTGCATACTCAAATGGAACGATAATTAAATTAACAGAAGACAATAGAAAATCTATCTTTGGAGATGAAAATTTACAACAAAAGGATTTATTTACTGCTTATGGTATTACATTTAATATAAGTTATCAAGATGTTAATACAGGTTTTAATGACCCAACATTAGGTTCGCAAAGAAAATCCGTGTTGCAAAATGCGTTAGAATATGTTGCAAGCGTATTAAATACACCGGGAGGTAGGGTAGATATAAATGTTTCTTCTACTGTTTTAGCAGGACAATATTTGGCGAATGCTGGTCCTATAGTAGTTTGGTATTTACCTTTAACTCCGGGTATTAATAATGGGTGTGTATTCCAGCATTTGTTAAATGGAAGTGTTGATCCTAATGGTTCAGGTTATCCAGATATGCAATTAACCGTAAACTGGAATTATGACTATTATTTAGGGACAGGGGACCCGGGTCCTATGCAATTTGATTTGTTAAGTGTTCTTATTCATGAATTTACACATGGGATTGGTTTTTTATCTTCTATTGCTTATAACGATTCTGTATGCGGTAGGGGCTCAAGGCCTAATGGAACAGGTTGGACAGGTTCTCAACCGGATATTTATTCAGCAATGGATACATATCTGGTTACAGGAAATAACAATTATTTCATAAATTCCTCATTTTATTATATAGGTCAAAATAGTTACTTTGTTGGTAGTGATAATGGAGTATACTGTGCTGGACCTGAAGCAACATCTGTTTGGGGAACAAGACCTCGAATTTATTCTCCTTCCACCTTTGAGTGTGGAAGCAGTATCAGTCACTGGAATTCTTTGGGTGCAATAATGGACCCCAGTATTGCTCCAGGAGTAAAGAAAAGAGAATATTTACCTTTTGAAGTTGCTTTCTTACGAGATATGGGTTATACGAACGCAAGTTTGCCTTCAGGGGAAGGAGAAGGAATTATTGAAGGAGAGGGTATTACAGAAGGTGAAGGGACAACTGAAGGAGAGCCAGTGATATGTAATTATATAACAGATTGTCCTGATTTTGTGGGCGAAGGAAATCTATTTTATGCAGAACTATCAAATAGATTGGGAAATCCAACTCTTAACTGGAATACTTCTGACTTAGATGGCTCTGGTATTCCAGATTCTTGGGAAATAGCCTTATTAAAGAAAGTGTTATGTCAACCTGTCGTCTACTGGCGTTTAGATGCAACATGTGTATATTTAGAAAATTTAACAAAAATCAGAACAGAACCACAATATGAATTATGGTTACAGCCTTATGAACATGTTATTGCAGGATTGTTATCAATAAGTAGCGAATTCTAATCCGTATTTTCGGTATTAAATCTTGTTAATGAATACCAGACAATAAAAAGTACTGAAAAAACGGTTGATGAAATCTTGTCGGGTATAGGTGATGCAGATAGAGATAACTATTCTAATCGGACAGAATATAATAACTGCATTAATTTTGGATTAGGACTAAATGATTACTTAATTGTAGTATTGCATCCTGATTTAGATGGAACAGAAGCCCCACAGGATGCATTATCGGTTAGCCAGGGAATACAAATATTTCTTTATTTTCTATCTATTCTGATTCTGGGATTCGTTTTACTATTCAGCCCTCGATTATCTTTACATCGCAAATAAGATGCTGTTAAAAGTATCTATTTCTTGTAGTTTCGCAAGATATTAAGTATTTCTTGGGCAGTATTTCCCCATGAAAATAATTTTGCTCTTTCTTTGCCTTTAATAGATAATTGGAATCTAAGAGATTCATCTGTTAAAATTTTATAAAGGTTTTTAGATATTTCTGATATATCATAGGGATTAATAAGAATACCACTATCAGCAACAATTTCAGGAATAGAAGAACAATTAGAGGCAAGAATAGGGGTTTCGCAGTTCATCGCCTCTATGACGGGTAGACCGAAACCTTCCCATAAGGAAATAAGAACAAGTACCGAAGCAGAACTAATCAAAGCAACCTTTTCCTCTTCATTTTCAAGGTATCCTAAATAATGAATTTTATAAGCATACTTGCTTCCTTTTATCTTATTTAATATAGGCTCATATAACCAGCCTAAACTACCAACTATTACAAGATGATGTAAAATTTCCGAATGATTGTCACATAAATCTTCGTATGCTTCAATAAGACGAATTATGTTTTTTCGAGGCTGAATTCTACCCAGATAAAGGATATAAGGATTTACTATTCCATACTTTTCTTTAGTTTTATTTTGTTCCTCTTCAGTTGCTTTTGATACCTTATTACTCACTCCTAAATAAACTCTGTGTAATCGAGGTTCAATTTCAGGAAATAGTTTAAGTATAGATTGTTTGGAAGAATCACTAATGGTTATGAATAATTGATTTGTTCTGACGGCAAGATTTAGTTCAAGTTTTGCTTTGAATCGTGCAGACCATGTGAATTCAGTTGGGAAATCATAATAGGCTATATCAAAAATTGTGCATGATTTTGGACAATTACCCCAGCACGGTGTTTGTAAGGAAGGGGAATAAAAAATATCAGGAGGATTCGCATTTAGTTCTTTCGGTAGAACTGTTTGAGTCCAAAATTTTTTCTTCGGTAAAACCTTAATTTCAATATTTTTATTTTCTTTTAGAGGAAAAAAAGGTTTTGGAAAAGAATCTAAATATATTACTAATTTATCATTATTTAGTAAAGGCTCAATGGCTTTTAATAATTCATAACAAAATTGACCACTACCTACCTTATGAATGTCATTTGCTAATCTACCATCAAAACCGATAATCATTTACAGCCTCTTAAAAAATATTTCATTTATCATACGAAAAATGATAGAATTTAAAATGCGAAAATTAATATTTGATATTAATAAATTGTTTACAAACAATATTACAATATAATATTATAGTTATGGTAATTGAAGCAATGAGCATATTAGTGAAATGTCATTCAAAAAGGATATGAAATGTTAAGTTGGCGAAAAGATTCAGAAGTAGAGAAAAAAAATGTCGGCAAAACAAAAGCTCCAGTAGAGAAAGAAACAGGAACGAAAAATAAAAATCAGGAGGTTCAGGAAACCCGTGGAGAGATAGCCCATAAAAGACTGGGAGATTTACTTCTTGAAGAGAAATTAATCACTTTAGAGCAATTAGCAGAGGCATTAAAGATACAGTCAGAAGAAGGAGGTTTTTTAGGGAGAATATTGGTTGAAAAAGGTTTTATTAAACAGGAGGCTGTATCGGCATGTCTTGCTAAGCAATGTAAAATACCGCACATCAATCTTGTCGAATATGATATTTCACCTGAGGTTATACATCTTGTTCCCGAAGAAATTTGTAGAAAAAGATATTTGCTTCCTATAGATAAATTGGGTCGAATTTTGACTGTAGCTATGGTTGACCCATTAGATACAGATGCTCTGGAAGAGGTGAAAAATTACTGTTCGGATTTAAGAATAAAACCGATATTGTGTAGTTGGGATGATTTAAATCGGGCTTTTGAGAAGGCTTTTCATAAAAGCAAACAAAGCAGTGGTATGATGTCTGTCCTGACCTCTGATTCATTAGGTTTGGGGATGTTAGAAACGGAAACATCAGAAACAGAAAGTCCTGTCGAATCAGAACCTATTCTTCCAGAATCTGTTCTGGAAGAAGTAGAGAAAATATCAGAGAAAACAGAGGATACATTTCTCCACGAAAATCGGGTTTCCCCCGCTATCCGAGAAATTGGAGAAAAAACTACACAAACTCCTATTACCAAGGAGATAGTTGTTGATACCTCTGTTGTACAGGCAATACGCGAACTTCCAAAGATTCTTTCTGAATCTATTCGCGAATCTCTTACACAAGTAAATATTAATATTCCAATGCCTCCACCAACGCACTCCTCAACGCCGTCTATTTCTGAAGAGCGATTTGCTGAATTGGTGCAGGAACTAAGTACTGTGTATAGAGAATCTATTACTCAGGTGGCTCAGAATATTTACTTAAAAATAAATGAAGATATGGTTCAAGGGCAGACCCAAATAGCCAATGTTATTCAGTCCAATATCGCCGGTGTTTTCCAGCAAGCTATCACTACAATGATAACTCAATTGAAGGAAGAAATATCTTTAAGAGAAAAGAATTTCCAGACAAATACGGAACAGTTAGCAATTGTAATACGAGATGGCATAAGTGAATTATCAAATCAGTTGCTCAATTCAGTATCGAATGAGATACAGAATTCAACTCGTGTTATAGTGCAAATTCCAGAAGAGGTAGCTAAGACTGTAGAAAAGATTGTTGAGAAAGTAGATAATACAGACCAAAAGATTTCTTCGCAGATGGTTACCCCTGAGAAGACACAAGAAATTCTTGTGGCTGTGAAAGATTCTATCGTGAATGGACTTCAAACTACTTTGGAATCCACAATATCCAAATTGGTAGAAGAATTTAAACAAGGAGAAGAAACAGGAGAACCCGACCCTATTTTATTAAATCTTACGGAAGCAATTAGAAAATTAGATGAAGCCATTCTTGAAAATCGTAAAGTTCAGGAATCGCAAGTGCAAAAATTTGCTCAAATTACGGAATCAGTCCTTCAATCCGTTCAGCAGACAACGACTCAGGCAATCAAGGAAATCATAAAAGATAGAGAACGGGAGCGTCTGGAAGTAAAAGAAGAAAAACCAAAAACAGACCCCCCCATCATTCCTGAATTAAAAGAAGTTGTAGAACAGTTGAAAGAATCCGTACAAAAAACACAGGAAATACAAGGTGTCCAGACAGAAAAGATAGCCCGATTAACAGAGACAACCTTGGAATCCGTGCAACAAACTGCCCAATTAGTAGAAACGCTAACCATAATGGAGGGGAAACGAATAGAAACATTAGAAGAGAAAAAACGGAGATTATCTGCCGTTTCTCCCTTTGGAAATAGTCAAACAGCACCTCCGGAGGAAGTGGAGGAATCAGACAAAGAAGTTTGGAAAGCCCTTGAATCCGAACAACCGCTGGAAACGCTTACCTTTGATAATTTTTTCCCCGGTACTGTGAATGCATTTACATTTAAATTGAGTAAAGCAGTTGCAGAAAATCCGGGAACCGAATACAATCCCTATTTTCTTTATGGAAATGTAGGTATTGGGAAAACGCATTTAATTAGTGCTATTGGTAACGGGATACTAAAAAAACATCCCAAAATGAGAGTAGGTTATGTATCTGCCAGCCATTTTTCAAGGAGATTAACAGAAGCATTAAAAGAAGGAGCCTTAGACCTATTTCGTGAGAATTATTGCCACTGGGATGTATTAATTCTTGATGACATTCAATTTTTAGGAGGAAAGGTTGAAGCCCAGGAAGAATTTTTCCATGTATTCAATGTCCTTCATCAAAATAAAAGGCAAATTATTATTGCCAGTGATAAAGCCCCCGACCGTTTGGGTATGTTAGAACAAAGATTGGTTTCACGTTTTTCCAGTGGAATTGTAGCCGAATTAAAATCACCCGAATGGGAAACACGAATGCAAATTTTGCGAAATCAAGTTAAGGAAGCAGGGGTTCAGGTTCCAGAAGAAGTGTTAGGTTTAATAGCCATGCGTGTCCCCAATGATGTTCGCAAAATGATGGGTTCGTTGAAAAAGATTATTGCCTTTGCAAAATTGGTTGGACAAAGCATTACCTGTGAGATGGCAGATGAAATATTAAGTCATTTAGGAGTTGTAGCGGCGTGAATTTAAAGAAATATATATGTTGTAGATTTCGTTTATAATATAAATATAAAAGACAATTAGAGTATTCATATATTTAGGAGATTGAGTGTGAGAATAGCTAAAAAGCGATTACCTGAAATGCTTCTCGATTTGGGAGTAATTACAAAAGAGAAATTAAATGAATGTATAAAGATTCAACAACAGACCGGGAAGAATCTTCAGGATATATTACTTGAAAAGAAATATATATCAGAGGAAGAACTGGTAGAAACGCTTAGTGAACAACTTCAAATTCCCCATATCCGTGTCTCTAATTATGCAATACCCAAAGAGGTGCTTGCCGAAGTGCCAGAAGGGCTTGCAAAACAATATCAAGTTTTACCCATATCCGTGACAGGGGATATTTTAACACTTGCAATGGCAAATCCCTTAAATATCCTTGCTTTAGATGATATTCGGATGATTACCGGAAAGGAAATTGAACCTGTCATTGCTATGCCATCAGAACTTCATGATGTAATAGAAAAAAATTATAGCGGTGATAGAGCATCGGAAATATATGCTTCTTTATTAGCCGAGCATTCACAACAAGAAGAACTTGAAGAACTTAAATCTTCATCTGAAGAGGTTGAAGATGTTAGTAAAATAGAATCTGTTGAGGAAGATGAACCTGTAAAAAAGATGGCACGCCTCATTGTTTTAGATGCCCTGGAAAGAGGTGCCTCTGATATACATATTGAACCTTTTGAAAAGATTATTCGTATTCGCTATCGTGTAGATGGTGCTCTCGAAGAAGCAAAATCTCCACCAAAATCCATGCAATCAAATCTTGTTGCACGATTTAAAATTCTATCAGGTTATCGAATTGATGAACATCGTCTCCCTCAGGATGGGCGTTTTCGAATTAAATTTCGTAATAGAGAGATTGACTTTCGTGTTGCCTTTCTACCCTGTAAATATGGGGAAAAAATAGTATTGCGTGTATTGGATAAGAGTAATTTGGTATTGAATCTCGAAGATATGGGATTTGAACCCCAACCTTTACAAGCATTGTATCATGCGTTAGATTTACCTCATGGGATGATTCTTTTAACAGGACCTACAGGAAGTGGAAAAACCACCACTCTTTATAGTTGTTTAACTCGTCTTAACACCATTGAATACAATATCGTAACTGTAGAAGACCCTATAGAATATGAATTGTTTGGTATAAATCAGGTTCAAGTGCAACCTCGAATTGGATTTACCTTTGCAGAGGCATTACGACAAATTTTGCGTCAGGACCCTGATATTGTGATGGTCGGTGAAATCCGTGATGGAGAAACAGCCGATATTGCAGTGAAGGCTGCATTAACAGGGCATCTTGTTTTAAGTACATTACACACAAATGATGCTGCAGGTGTATTCCCGCGTTTGATTGATATGGGGGTAGAACCTTTCCTTGTCCAATCTTCAGTAGCCCTTGCGGCGGCACAGCGACTTTTGAAATGAGTTTGTAAAGATTGCAAAGAAAGTATATCTGTAGACCGTAGTGTATTAGAACGAGTACAATTTAAAGGCTTTCCGCATATTCCAAATCCTCAATTTGTCCGAGGACGAGGTTGCCCGAAGTGTAAAGAAACCGGTTACAAAGGACGAATTGCTTGTCTTGAGGCTATGTTGAACTGGCCAGAATTACAGCCTCTGGTTTTGAATCGTGCTTCAGGTTATGAGATTAAAAAACAAGCCATAGCATGTGGAATGAAAACGCTACGACAAAATGCACTTGCTCTTGCCGCACGAAGTTTTACTACGATTGAGCAGGTTCTTGAACATACCATTGCTGATTAATATCTACTACTCAGTATAAAAAGGTGTTCAAATGGAAAGGGAAAATCTTTTAATAAAGGAAGTATTGAATTGTTTTTTGTTTATTTCCTTACTTATATTTTTATCTTCATGTGAAGGAATTTATACAATTCAAGGGAAAGTATTTGCTATTAATGGAGAAGCCCTCCCCGGAGTGTGTGTTTCCAGTCCTGAGATATTTAGCCATGTAGTAACAAACACGAAAGGAAGTTTTGTCTTTCGCCTTTCAAAGCCTATTAGTAAGTTAGAGTTTATAAAATCAGATTACCTCCCTTTTACTGTTTCGATACATTTTGCTGAAAAAAAATATATTACATTAACAGATATATTTCTTACCCCAAAACCTTCAACCCCCGGTGTGTATTTCCTTGATAATGCAAAAAACAGATATTTACCCTTGATAAAAGGAAAAATAGAAAGAACACAGATAGAAAAACAAAATTCTGTTCCTTCCATAAAATTAAGTGAGATAACACAAGTTAAAGATACCTTCCCCAAACTTTATGTTTTCCGATTGCCTCAATACGATGTAACTATGTATCAAATGAAAGAATATGTCCCCAAAGTGGATGAAATGAAATCAGATAAAAAGGTAGATAAAACGGAAAAACAGTCTGATGGAAAAGATACCCCAGTGCCTCAAGAAAGAAAAATATGGATTCCTGATAAACCCGTTTTAACCCATACCAAATTTCTTTCAGAAATGGATACAAGTTTATTTCTATTGAAACCTGTAAGTGAGTTGAAACCGGGTGTTTATTGTATAAATTGGCGAGCTTTTGAAATGCCCTTTCCACGAATAAGCGAATGCTTTCTATTTTCTATTGTAGAAGAGTCTGAAATAAAAGAATCTTCGACGGAACCTGCTACATCGGATACAAAAAAGGAGGAAAAAGATAAAATGACGGGGATAGTAAAAAAAATAGCAGATAATTAGAAAATAATATTTTTCGAGTTAGTCTTATAAATGGTAAAATAATGTATTATTTTCGGGACTAAGAGGAAAAGAATATATAACGGGAAAATGCTGTAAATATTTGGATATGTAGTAATGAAAAAAACAGATACCCAAAATAATATTGACGATATATTATCAAAAGATACCTTAAAACTGAAATTAGAACAGTTTGAAGGTCCTTTTGAAATACTTCTTTATCTAATAAAAGAGCAAGAGATAGATATTTTTGATATTCCAATTGTTCAGATAACGGAACAATATCTCGAAATTCTTGATTTGATGAAGGAAAGGCAGTTAGAAATTGCAGGCGATTTTCTTGTAATGGCAGCCACGCTTATCCAGATTAAATCACGAATGCTCCTTCCTCCGGATACGGACGAAGAAGAAGAGGTCGAAGAGGAAGACCCGAGATTGGAATTAGTAGAGCGTCTCTTAGAATATCGGAAATTTAAAGAACTGGGAAAAAAATTAGGAGAGTTAGAAGAACAAAACGCTGATTATCTACCGCGACAATTTCCTTCTTATTTAGAACCTTCTGTCCAAGAAGAATGGATTGAAGTTACACTTGCGGATTTGATGAAAGCCATAAAGAAAGTTTTGCGTTATCTATTGGAACCTTCTGTGCAATGGATAGAACTTGAAAAATATACAGTAGAAGAAAAAATTACCGAAATATGGGATATATTATCAACACAACAAAGTATTTCCTCTGTAGAACTTTTAAAAGAATGCAAAACAACGATAGAAAAGGTTTGTGTAATTCTGGCAATATTAGAGTTGTGCCGACAAAGAAAAATATCATTTCGTCAACAACAGCCCTATGGGCAATTTTTTTTGTATTTAAACAAAAACTATAAAGAAACCCCTATTGAAATAAATGGTTAATTGGTTACTGAAAATATTTCCTTTTATAAAAATAGATAGAGAACTTACACCTAAAGATTTGGGTAGAGAAGGGGAAAATGAGGCTGTCCGATTTTTAAAAAATCAGGGATTAAAAGTGTTGGGAACGAATATGAGAATAGGTAAATATGAAATTGATTTAATTGCACGAGATGGGGAAGAACTGGTTTTTGTTGAGGTAAAAACATGTCGAAATGATAAATGGAGTTATCCCGAAGATAAAGTTGATTATAAGAAAAGAAAAAATTTAAAGAAAGCAGGAAACCGATATATTACTCGATATGCCCCACAAACGAAATACTTTCGTTTTGATATTGTTGCAATAACATGGGAACCTTCTATATCTATTCATTGGATAAAAAATGCTTTTTAACTGTTAGGGTTTTTCTGTCCATGATAGCCATTCAATTTTTCCTTGAGTATCAATCTTAAATTTTCTTGCTCTTAAATTAGATGAAGGTCCTTCTTCATAATAAACAATAAGTATACTATCATCTTTTAATGTTACCATAGACGGGTATGCACCTATACATGGGTCTACCAATATCGGTTCGTTCCAGGAAATAGCATCGTCTGTGCTTACACTTATACAGGTTCCTTTATTAGGGTAGCGAATACCCATTAATAAAACTCCCGACGGTGCCCGATGTAGATAAGGACAATGTCCCGGGAAAGGTAGTGCCTTACTGATTTCCCATGTTTTACCGTCATCAGCAGATATTGAAAATCCCATAGGCAAATGGCTATGTCCTCGTTGAGCAATAAATAAATTTTGGTTCTTTAATACACATATATCGGGTTCTGCGTCAAGTTTTAATGTTCCGTAATCAATATCTACGGGAGTAGACCAGGTATTCCCTTTATCTTTTGAAAAAGATACGGCTCCACATCCTTCTTTTCGCTCATCTGCATATAGACTGATTATTAATGTCCCATCTGAAAGCGTTCGTATCGGAGAACTGCAATAGTACTCAGAAGAAATTTGTTTAGGCTCAGACCATGTTTTCCCCCAATCTTCAGATAAAATCATCCATGTTCCCAATCCTTCCCAACGACTTTTCTGATTTTCAAGGGGCTTTAAAGAAAAGAAATTACAAACCAACTTGCTATTATCAATTACTGCAATAGATGGGTCACGGTCATCGTAGGGACCATCATAAATAATAAATGGCTGCCCCCATGTTTTTCCTTCATCTTCTGAAAATATACCAGAAATCCGCCCTCCCTTAGGGTGCGCTTCATTAGGTAATGATACATGTTCATAGCCATCATAAAAGACACAAAGCAATCTTCCATCAGGTAGTCTGCATACATCGGGGAAAGCCTCATAAGCCCCTCCACCTCCATCTTTGCATATAACAAGGTAGTCTTTGCCCTCTTGCAGTGCAACAGATTGTCCCTGTGCATGAGATAAAATAATTAAGAAAGCAAAAAGCAATGAACATTGTATAAAAATAAATTGTAATCGTTTCATGTTATGCTCCTTCTATAGGGTTTTGATTATAGGATATGTTAATATTATTACAATAGTAGTTTTAACAAATGAATAACAACTGTAAGGAGGGATATTATGAACAATTTACTTCAAGTAATTAAAGAACGCAGAACTATTCGCAAGTATCAGAATAAACCTATCTCTGATGAATTATTAAATACTGTTCTGGAAGCAGGGAGATGGGCTCAATCATGGGCAAATACGCAATGCTGGCATGTTATTGTAGTAAAAGATGGAAAAATAAAAGAAGAACTTCAAAAAACGGTTCCTTCTGGCAATCCCTCATATCAAGCAATTGTAGATGCCCCTATTTTACTATGTCTTTGTGCTAAGAAAAATATTTCGGGATTTTACAAAGGGAATGCATGCACTCCTTTTGGTGATTGGTTGTTATTTGATATGGGTGTCTTTGCTCAAAATATAGCACTGTCTGCTCATTCATTAGGTTTAGGAACTGTAATTGTAGGACTTTTAGACCAAAAATCGGCTCAAAAAATATTAAAACTTGATGATGACAAAGAATTGGTTGCATTAATGCCACTGGGATTTCCCGCAGATGTTCCTTCGGCACCACCTCGTAAAGAAATAAAAGACTTTGTGCAATATATTTAATCTTTCATTTCTTCTTCAAGTAAATTACACTCAAAAACTTTTTTTAGTAAAGTGTCAATATAAAAAGTCTTTATTTCAAAACCCTGAAAAGAAACCGAAAAACTTAAATCAAGGGGAGGAATATTTATATCTGTTTTCTGTGTATTCCCTGTGGGTTCAAATAATCGTAGAATATAACCATTTTTCTTTTCTGCTTTTTTGAATGCAGAAAGTATGATAGAAGGATTTTCTATTATAATTGCACTTGAATAAGGTTTTCCTTTTTGTGTAGGAGTAAAAGAAAGAAACATAGGTTTCTCGTTATGTGCTAATGCTTCATTGTCTATTACTTGAAATCTTTCCTGTGCATTTCCACCTGATATCCAAAAACGGAATATCCGTTCTCCTTGCTCCATTCGGGGAGTGAATCGGTCCTGAGGTACTAAGGGACGGTTCTTAAAAGGTAAAGAGGAATAAGCAGGTGAATGGAGAAGTGTAAGACGAATGGTATTGTTTATAAAATCAGAGCCGTAAATGCCATCATTGATAATTGTTAATGCCATATTCTTATCTGGACTGTATCCTGCAACCCATTTTTGTGAAACAGCTTCGTATTGCTCTCCGGGTAATTTATCCTTTCCAAAGACAACCTGCCCTATATATTCGGTATCATTCCATGGTAAAGGAATAGAAAGTTTTAACATACGGTCTTTTTCAAACCAAAAAACACGAACCTATATTTCTATTTCCGGGAATACTTTCGGTATCTTATAGTGAATAACTATATAGGAGTTGTTATATTTAAAAATAGCCTCAACAACAGTTCTGACCTCTCCATCTTCAATGACATGTACAGGCGGATATTTGTCTTTTTGAATGCCGTATATTTTTGGGACTTCTGTTTCTTCTAATAGAGAAAAAACGCCCTCGATTTCTTTGTAGTTTAAAACTTCACTTCCCCAAGGGTCTTCATTATCTTTAATTACCATAGGTAAGAAAGCGGAACTTTGAAGAAAATCATCGCCATTTATACGATAAAAATCCATAAGCCCTGTTTGGGTATTTATCCCTATATGTGTGTTGTCTCCTTTAATTTCTATAATTTCATTTTTGATTTTCACATCGGGTTGAGGTCTTTGGGGGAGTATTGTATCTGCCTTTATATCAATCTGTGTGATTTGTGAGGGAGGCAATGTGGCCATAAAAACCATTCTTTTACGCCAATCTACGGCAACATTCCCATATTCTTTTTCTACCTGAGAAGGAATTGATTTCCCGCGGATAGACATTACCGGTAGAACAAAAGAATCTTCAAAGTTAAAATCAGGAAGGCAAAACTCTGCTTCAAAAATAGATTTTACAGGGAATGGATGGGGATTATATGCAAATAAAGGGACAGTATCTGAAGGAGAATCCTCATTTAATTTACATAAAGAGAAAAAACAACGGGCTTTAACACGGGAAATGATATTCAATCCATGGTCTAAAATCTGTAAGGCTGTATCCTCTACAGGAGGAATGGAAGAGCCGGGTAGTATATCATGAAATTCAGCAAATAAAAGATTTTCCAATGCTTGATGAAATTCATCAGTAGGATACTCTAACAGCCCTTGAATGGCACATACACTTGCCATTTTTTCAGTCATATATAAATCATTTTCTAATTTCCTATGTTTTTGTTTTATTCGAATTTGCGAAGTATAACAACCCGGAGCCCACGGATTTAAGTCTCGTTCTAATTGGGGAAATATCCTTTGTTCTTCTTGCAATTCTTTGAAAAAAGAATCTGTTGTAGAATGAAAAATCTCTATTTCATCGGTAGATTGGATAAGTTCCCTTAAATCTTTACAATCCTTAAAAGAGGGACCTCCGCCGTGATTCCCCACACCCCATAAAACAAGCCCTATGGGATGGTCAGGATGTTTTTTTATCCATTGTTCTACTTTTTCTCGTGCTTTCCCTAAGGGGGCATTATACCAACCCATAAAACGATAGGCTATTACCTCAGAACCATCATATCCTTTCCAGATAAATCCTTTTTCGGGTAAAGAAAATATTTCTGCATGAGGTCTTCCAAAAAGATAGTATTTATATCCTGATTTTGCAAGGATTTGAACCAATCCCCGCGAATGTCCAAAGGGGTCAAAATTTATTGCGGTATCAGGTTCTACACCAAATTTTTCTTTGAAATAATTTTTACCAACAAGGACCTGACGCACAAAAGATTCTCCAGATGGCATATTACAATCTGGTTGTAGAAACCATCCCCCCATTATGTTCCATTTACCTTTTTGCACCTGAACCTGAATTCTTTTAAATAGATCAGGGGCGTATTGCTCTACCCATTTATAAAGAACGGCTTCATTATGGTTGAAAATGAATTCATCAAATTGTTCACATAATTCTACAGCCGTTTTAAAGGTAGAGAGGGTTTCCCCAGCACCTTCTTCCCACTCCCATAACCAACATGGGTCTAAATGTGCATTACAGAGAAGATGTATTCGTTGTTTGGACATAGAAAAAAATCCTTATTGCTTTTAATCATTAAGATTTTGTAGAAATGTCTTTTAAGTTAGTTTCAAACTGTTTACGAACTGCTTCGAGATGTCGTGTTATGAGTAATTCTGCCAAATCACCGTCGCGTTGTTCAAAGGCTTCTAATATGCGTTCAGCAAGTCGATCTAATTCTTGTTTCCCAATTAGAACAATATCCACCATTTCATTGATTTTAAGAAAGGCTTGCCACATTGTGTTGTATAAAAGTTCGTAAATCTGGTTTCGTGTCGCTTGTGAGAAAAGACGGAAAAAGCGTTCATTTAGTTTCTGTAATTCTTCTGGATTGTATATGGTTGTTTTTCTTTTTTGAAATAAATAACGAAGTTCGTCCAATTCCTCCTGAGTATGTCTTTCCGCCGCAAGATGAACAACTTGACGAACCATATTATCTCTGAATTCAAGAATGTCTTTTAATAAAGGTAAATTGACCATTCCATTTTCATCACAGATTAAAGTATCAAATAATTCAAGTCCTCCAATCAGGTCAATATCCTGCACAATAATGCCCGAGCCCTGTCGAATCTTGACCAAACCTAATGCCTCTAATCTTTTTAATGCTTCTCGTATGCTATGTCGCGTTGTTTTGAACTGTTCTGCCAGTTCCCGTTCTGTAGGTAATTTTTCCCCCGATTTGTATTCTTTATTAGCAATTTTCCTGCATAGTTCATCTGCAATTTTTTTTGAACGGGTTGAAGAAGAATTTTTGTAATTTTTTTTACTTTCCATAATTGTTCCACCAATTCCAGTTTTTTATTTGACAAATAAGTAATTATTTGATATATTATATAAATTGGTTCAACCAATTATAAAATTTAACATTATTTAAGGAGAATAAAAAATGAAACGAACTGGTTTTACACTCATCGAACTTTTAGTTGTTATTGCCATTATTGGTATCCTTGCTGCAATTTTACTTCCAGCGTTAGCTCGCGCTCGTGAGGCGGCTCGCCGTTCTTCCTGTGCTAATAATTTAAAACAATGGGGACTTGTTTTTAAAATGTATGCCAATGAATCCCCCGGAGGAAAATTCCCCCCCAGTGAATTGGAATTAGGTTGTGGTGCTCGTCCTTGTATGGCATTTGGTCCATTAATTAGTGCTATATATCCGGAATATCTTACCGACCCGGCAATAATTTTCTGTCCTTCCGATGCGAAAGATAAATTAGATAACTTTATGGACCCTCAGACGAAAGAATTCACAATGTTACAAAAGATAGACGGAAATCGTCAGCAAGGTGTAGAAGGGATTGATGCGAGTTATACCTATGCGGATTTTGTGTTTGACCGTTGTGGAAGTGAATATCCTAAAAAATCTACGGCTTCATTGCAGGCATTAGCGACTATAATTGGAAATCCTCTTGACCCTTCTATTACAGAAGGAGCAGCCCAATTTATTGAAGTAATGGAAGATATGATTGATAAATTGAGACCTTATTTTCTTTCCGGAGATGCAAATGGATTTATGCGAGAAGCGGATAATGACAGACAGGTTTCACAAGGATTAGGAAATGGTGGTGGAACGATTGTATATCGTTTAAGAGAAGGTATAGAACGATTTTTAATTACAGATATTAATAATCCTGCTGCAAGTGCAAAGGCACAGAGTTCCATTTTTGTTATGTGGGATAATGTCTCTGACCAGGTAGCAAAATTTAACCATATCCCGGGTGGTAGTAACATTTTATATATGGATGGGCATGTAGCCTTTGTTCGTTTTCCGGGTGAACCACCCATGGTTGCTGAACTCGCTGCAATTATGAGAGTTTTCGATATTGCAGAATAGGCAAAGATAGTAACAGTTTGATAATTCCAATCAGCATACAGAAATTTTCTGTATGCTGATTTTATTTTTTACTTTATGCAATAACAGTGTTCTTCAGAGTTCCTATAGATGAAATCTCTATCTCAACAATATCCCCCTTGGATAGAGTTATTTTAGGAGAGCGTGCCCAACCTACTCCCGAAGGAGTTCCTGTAAAAATAAGAGTGCCTGCTTTCAAAGTTGTATCCTGACTTAGAAAAGATACTAATTCAAAAGGAGAGAAAATCATATCGGAAGTATTTCCCGTTTGCATAATTTGATGATTTACCTTTGTTGTAATCTGAAAGAAATCCTTATTTTTTATATCACTTATAGGAAGCACAAAAGGACCCACAGGGGCAAAGGTATCAAAACTTTTTCCTCGAACCCATTGTCCCCCTCCTAATTCCATTTGCCATCTTCTCGCAGAAACATCATTCCCGATAGTAAAACCCATAATATAGTTATGGGCTTCTTCTACTTTTACATTTTTTATATCAGATTTTATGATAATTACCAACTCCCCTTCATAATCTACCTCATTATTGCAAACCTCAGGAATTTTTATAGGGTCAAGATGAGCAGTAATTGCAGACGGATTTTTCATGAAAACAACAGGGTATTCAGGTATGGGTTTATTTGTTTCTTTGGCATGTCCCTTGTAGTTTAATCCAATACATAAGATAGCCGGAGGATTAACAGGGGGAAGCCATTTCTTGGGCAAAATTTTTTTATCAGTCATCTTTAATGAGTTATCAAATGGGTTCCCTTCAAGTTCATATAGATTATTATCTTCTGCAATAGTTATGTACAAAATATTACCTTGTTCATTAATAATTCTGCCCCATTTCATAATGGTTCCTTTCTATAGCAGGATTTCCTTTTTAGTTTCTTTCAATGATTTGTTTTGGATAGAATTATAAAAATAAATCATAATAGATGTGAAATAGCACTTTTAAATAACATCTAACTATAAGGAGAAACTCAATGTCCTTAACAAGACGAAGATTTTTAAAAGTTACAGGAATAGGTCTTTCGGCTTTCGGATTGTCCCATTCTCTATTCGGTGATGAAAGAAAGATAGAATACTCTTTTGCAGCATGTGATTGGTCCCTATGGACTGAGGGTCCTTCGGCTCTTGACCTAGCTAAACAAATTGGTTTGAATGGTGTAGAAATTTCTGCAGGAAAACCAGAAGATAAAATTGCCATTGCTAATTCAGAATTAAAGGAACAGTATAAATCAAAAATGCAAGAAACGGGAATCGTTATTCCTTCTATTGCTATGGGTCTTTTGAACGATGCCCCATTAGCCAGTGAACCCCGAGCAATAAATTGGATTCTGGATACCATTGATTCTGCAAAGGAGTTGAATGCAAAAGTAATATTGCTTGCTTTCTTTGGTAAAGGGGATTTAAGAGATAAGAATGGATTGAAGAATAATGATGTAGCAGAAGTAATAAACCGTTTGAAAGAATGTGCTCCAAAAGCAAAAGAAAAAGGGATTATTTTGGGTATTGAAAATACTTTATCTGCCCAACAAAATATGGAAATTTTAGAGAAAATAGGAAGCGATGCATGCAAGGTATACTATGATGTTGGCAATTCTACATATAATGGTTATGATGTTCCTGCTGAGATACGAATGCTTAAAGATAAAATATGTCAAATACATTTCAAGGATGGTGCTTTCTATTTAGGTAAAGGGAAAGTGAAAATGGAGCCTATTGCCGAGGCTGTAAAAGAAGTTAATTACAAAGGATGGCTTGTTTTAGAAACAGGATTACCTACAATGAATAAAGTAAATGATTTTAAGAAGA
This sequence comes from Candidatus Hydrogenedens sp., assembly GCA_035378955.1. NCBI lineage: Bacteria > Pseudomonadati > Candidatus Hydrogenedentota > Candidatus Hydrogenedentia > Candidatus Hydrogenedentales > Candidatus Hydrogenedentaceae > Candidatus Hydrogenedens > Candidatus Hydrogenedens sp. The sequence goes on from DAOSUS010000007.1 coordinate 18,629, forward strand.
ATTTAGATTTTCTTCGTCAATTATTCGGTTAACAATTAACAGAAAAGGATGTAAAAATGAAAACAGAAAATTTTAGTAACAGTTCAAGACGGGAATTTATTAAAACAGTAGCCTTAGGAACAGGTGCAATTACCCTTTTGTCTCCCAGAGTTGTTTTTGGAAGTGAAACTAACGAAAAAATAAAATTGGGCTTGATAGGTTGTGGAGGTAGAGGTCGGTGGATAGCACATTTGTTTGAAAAAAATGCACCTTTTAAGATAACAGCAGTCCATGATGTGTTTCGTAAACGGGCTATGCGAGTAGCAGAGGAATGCCATGTTGCTGAATCAAATGTTTTTGTTGGATTGGATGGTTATAAACAACTATTAGAAACCGATATAGAAGCAGTTGCTATTGAAAGTCCACCGTATTTCCATCCTCAGCAGGTTCTATCGGCTATAGAAAAAGGGAAACATGTTTATTTAGCCAAACCTATTGCCGTAGATGTGCAGGGCTGCTTATCTTTGATAGATATTTCAAAAAAATATCAAGGCAAATTATGCATGCTGGTGGATTTTCAAACACGAAATTATGAGCTATTTAAAGAATGTGTAAAACGAATTCATGGCGGTATGATTGGTGACCCCGTTATTGGACAATGCTATTATTATTGCAGTAGATTAGGAAAACAAGCAGAACCAGGAACTCCTGGGGCAAGTTTGAAAAATTGGGTTTTTGATAAAGTTCTTTCAGGGGATATTATTGTTGAGCAAAATATCCATGTGATTGATATGGCGAATTGGTATTTGAAATCACATCCATTAAAAGCCTTTGGCACAGGTGGTAGAAAAGCACGAACGGATGTGGGTGATTGCTGGGACCATTTCTGCGTTCAATTTACATATCCCGATGATGTTATTGTTGATTTCAGTAGTGGTCAATTTACTTATGGTTATGATGATTTATGCATGCGACTTTATGGCTCTCTTGGAACAGCAGATACCCATTATGGAGGTATTGTGACTATTGAAGGAAAATCCGATAGTTGGGAAGGTGGAAAAAGTTCAGATATTTACGAAGCAGGTGCAGTAAATAATATCAAGGATTTCTATGAATCAATCAAGAGCGGTAAATATTTAAATAATCTTGAAGAATCTGCATATAGCAATTTGACGAGTATTTTGGGTAGGATGGCGGCTTATCAAAACCGAACTGTTACATGGGAGGAAATGATAAACTCAGGAGAAAAATTGGAGACACAAATAGAAATTTCGGAAGAAATAATTAATTCATAATTTAAGTCTAACAAACTTAGAAATTTAATCCCCTTGAAATTTTTCGAGGGGATTTTTTTGTAAAAAAATGGGAATAAAATATTTTAATAAAATTATTATTTTCGACTTGACAAAATGGATTCTAAGTGATATTATATAGTAATTAATTAGTAATTCTTTAATAATTTTGTGGAGTAAAATAGTGATAATATATCAGTCGGAATATCATGTCACTCTGGATGATAAGAACAGGATATTAATTCCTTCATCCTTAAAATCCATTATGTCTGATAATAACCATACGGTCTGGTATCTGACACGCGGATTTGAAAATAATCTTTTATTATTCCCTTCACAAATTTGGAAAGAGATAACGGATAAATTAGAGCAATTGCCAACATTAAATCCTAAGGCTCAACTTCTACGCCGTCGTTTTATTGGTGGGTCTGTTCAGGTTAGACCTGATGGACAATATCGCATAACATTACCGGCACCATTTCGCAATTGGGCAGAGATTTTGGATAATGCTGTAATAGCTGGTTGTGGTATGTATCTTGAAGTATGGAATGAAAAATTATGGGACGATTTCTTTAAAAACAATAATGTTCAAGCAGATATGAAAATTTTTATGGAGGAATTATTTCCACTAACAAATATAAATCAAAACCTATCACAATAGGAGCAAGTGGCTATGGACATGGAAAAACTTAATTATGGGCATGTAATCCTCTTCAGGATTTCCGGTAGTCTTGATGAGGAAAATGTGTGTGAACTGCGACTTGCCATCGCTGATTACATCAAGCATAGGAAAAGTTGTGTGGTATTGAACCTGCAAGATGTAGAGATGATGGACCAGGTTTCGGCAGGGTATTTATTAGAATGCCTTCAAATGGCAAGAAGAAAAGGTGGAGACCTAAAATTGGTCAAACCGAGCATCTTTATCGAGCAGTTATTCCGTTTTCTGGGTATATGGCATTATTTTGAAATATATGCAACTGAAACGGGTGCCGTTGACTCATTCAAATTAGCCGCATAAAATCAACAATTCTTTCCAGTAAATTTATTTACTGGAAATTTTTTAACTTATCATGTCAAGAATTTATGACCAATGAAACATATCATATTCCTGTAATGGCAAAGGAGGTAATAAATCTCCTCCAAGAGAGAGAGAAGGGTATTTTTGTTGATGCGACGATAGGTGCTGGTGGACATACTTCTTGCATTCTCGAAGCCCTCTCTCCCCGTATGGTTATCGGAATAGACAGAGACCCCAAAGCAATACAGATATGTTCTAAAAAATTTGAAAACGAGAAACGAGTAAAAATATATCATGCCAATTATGCAGATATGGATAAGGTAATTAATGTGTTAGGTGTTCAGGAAGTAGATGGAATTTTAATTGACGCAGGACTTTCCAGTTTTGCATTAGATGATGAAGAACGCGGATTTTCTTTTCAGAAAGATGGTCCTCTGGACATGCGTATGGATACAAATGAAAAGGAAACCCTCAGTGATTTTTTAGACCATACGGACGAACATGCTCTTGCAAAAACATTGAAAGAGTATGGAGATGTTGTAAAGCCATATCGTATTGCAAAAAAAATTATTATGCGTAGGAAAGAAGGAAAAATCAAAAAAATTTCAGATATAGTTCAAACTGTGTTGGAAGAATTTCCTCATGTTAATCGTATTCCCGATGAAGTCCGTAAGGTATTTCAAGCATTACGAATTGCAGTTAATAATGAATTATTTTTTCTGAGGAAAGGTTTATGGGCAGGATTGAAAATATTGGCTATAAACGGACGGTTTATAGTAATTAGTTTTCATTCCGGTGAAGATAGAATTGTAAAATCTGTGTTTCGTTTTGTATCACAGCCATTGCGGATTTTATCTCCAGAGGGTATTTTAAGAGAACAAATTTCTCCTGTCGCAAAAATTTTAACGCCAAAACCGTTGTCGCCTTCATCTGAAGAGACAAGAATGAACCCGAGAGCGAAAAGTGCAAGGTTAAGAGCCATTGAAAAAATTTCGGATACATATATTCAACATTATATTTCAAGAGAGAGGATAAATGAATGAGTAAAAAAGTTATACAAACACGAAAAGAGGCATTGTTTATCGGTTCGTTATACCTCATCCCTGTATTTATTGTATTTGGAGTGCTGGCAGTAGATTTATATATAAATGTCCAACGCTGGCATTATGACTATCTAACGATACAGGCAAAAAAGAATATTACACGATGGGTTAAAAATGAGAGGGGCTTTAAAGAACACGATAAATTAAGGGAAGTAAATAAGGATAACAAAAGCGAAGCCTCTGTAGAGACAATAAAAGATGAAAATGAACAAACAAAAGATACGAGTTCTACATCTTTTTTCTCAAAGCTAATCAAGAAAATAGGTTTTTTTGCAGAACCTAAAGAGCAAAATCAAACGCAAGAGGAAGAAACAGATACACAAAAAGAAGAGGATATAAACTATGGACTACAGGCGATGATGGCAGAAATAGAGGCGTTAAAAGTTGAAAAGGTAAAATTGGAAAACTTGCAGAATTTAACACGATTGGGATACCAGTTGGGCTTGGTTACTCCAAAACCCGAACAGGTAGTTCGGATAACATATAGTAAAGACGAACGAGATAAATTGGTGCAAACCGCATCTTCAGATATGTTATTTCCACAAAAACCTAAAAAGATAGAGATACCTTCTTATGAAATTAAATATGCAGAAGAAGAAAAAAGTTTTGAACAAAAGATAAAGAACTTAATGAACAAATTTGGAAATACTGTATATGATGAATTTCTGAGCGAAATTGTTCCCCCAGTCAGTGCACAATCGAAAAGCGGTGTTGTAGAAGAATCGAATGAAGGCAATGTTCCAAAAACGGATAAAAGTGAAAAGAATTTACAGTCGGATAAAAATAATGGCGACATAGACATTGATTCATCACTGGAGTTCTTAATAGAAAAACTGTAAGGGATAAGATGGTAAGCGATATATTCAAAAAATCGCCTTTTGATGTAGAAGAAAAAATTCCTCAAACAATCGAAATAAAACGATTGGCTATTTTGCAATTATGCTTGTTCCTTTTACTCTGTATAATTGTTGTCCGTCTTTTTATAGTATCTTTTTTCCCCAAGCAGATTGTTAAAGATTATGCTACCAAACATGATGGGAAAATAATGCGGGAAAATCCGCGAGGAATGATATATGATAGGTCACAAAATCCTTTAGCGTATTCTGTTCTAATGCCTTCGCTATTTTGTTCTCCTGCGGATATTTTATACCCGGACGAAATGGCAGAGAAAGTATCCAAAAAATTAGGATTGGATGTTGAATATATAAAAAAGAGAATGACACTTACAAACGATAAAGGCGATAAGTTAAAGTATGTATTACTCCGCCGAGGAATTGACGATATCCCAAAAGCAGAATTAGAGAATTTTGTTTCAGAAATTAATAAATGGCAGAAGGAACAATTAAAAAAATCCACAACCCCACAAGAAGAGAAAAAACAATCTTATAAAGAAATGTTGTTGTCCTATTTTAGTAAAAAACTGGATAAATCGGAAGATAATAGTAAACCTAAAGGAAATCCATTGTTTATAAATTATGAATGGTTTCGCCAATATCCTCATCATGATGTAGGCGGGAACATAATCGGCTTTGTAGCCATGAACAATGAAAATCGAGTAGGGGGCATAGATGGGATAGAAAAAGATTGGGATAAATATCTTTATGCAGACCCCACTGAGATTTCTGGGCGGAAAAATAGTTCGGGGAATATTCTTCCATCTACTTCGCACGAACAGAAAGGACAGTATCCGGGAGCCAATGTCCATCTTACAATAGACTTAGAAATCCAGCATGTTCTGGAAAAAGAATTAGACCGAAGGATTGAAGAGTGCAATGCGGTAGATGGAATGGGCATTATAATGGACCCTTTTAATGGGGCAATTCTGGCTATGGCTTCTCGTCCATCCTATGACCCTAATGTTCCGGAAACAAGGCAGGGTGATGCCCTAAAAAATAAAGTGTTATATGAACTTATAGAGCCAGGTTCCACCTTTAAAATTGTTACCGCCTCTGCGGGGATTGAAAAAGGAGGTATCGAGACAAATACGATTATTGATTGTGAAGGGGGGAGGTTCCAAGTCGGAAGGAAAGTTATCCGAGATGTCCATGGTATGGGGGCTGTGCCGTTCTGGAAATGTTTTGAACAATCCAGCAATGTGGCTATGGTAAAAGTGGGAAGAAGTGTAGGACTGGAAACTTTACGCGAATATGTAAAAAAATTTGGATTTGGAACAAAAACGCTCCAAGATATCTCTACAGAAAGAATAGGTGCTATTTCCACAAACAAAGCCGAGACAACTTTAAGTTCTATGTCCATTGGCTATGCCGTTATGGTTACTCCCATTCAACTTGCGAGGGCTTATGCCGTAATTGCTAATGGTGGATATTTGATAGAACCCTATATCGTGGATAAGGTAACTCTTCCAGATGGTGAGGTTTTGTATGAGCATAAAGCAGATAAACAACCCCAGGTAATAAAATCTGAAACTGCAGAAATTTTGAGGACCTTATGCCATCAGGTTGTATTAAAAGGAACAGGAAAATCAGCAAATATTCCGGGATATAAAGTTGGAGGAAAAACAGGAACGGCTCTTTTGGCAAAGTCTCAAAAAGAAGGTGGTGGATATGACCCAGATAAGATTATCTCCGTTTTTGCAGGTTTTGCTCCTATTTCACATCCAAAAGTTGTAGCCGTGATTGTGATTCGTTATCCCATGTCAAAGATTCGTTATGGTGGATATGTTTGTGGACCCGTATTCAGAAATGTTGTTTATTACACTTTGACCCGTCTAAAAGTTCCCCCAGACCCTACCTTTTCCAATGATTTGTTGAAACAAGAGGGATTTATTGCGGAAGAGAGTGTAGAAAAAGATAATGACTCCTTATATTTTGAGAATATAGACCCTCTATGGCTTCATGAGTTAATGGATGAAGATTCAACAGAAGTAAGCAAAACTATGTCCGCAGAAAACAAATCGGATAGGAGTAATAATAAGGAGAAGCAAAGCAAAACGGAAAAAAATGAATCTAAAAAACCTGTTTTTAACCCAATGTCTGAGGAAGAAATTATTAATATTGCAAAACAAACGGAAACTTTACCTGACCTTTCAGGATTAACAAAAATGAAAGTATTACATGTTTTAAATTCATTAAAAATAGACTATGAATGTCGTGGCTACGGAAGAGTTATATCTCAATACCCTGTAGCAGGAACTCCCTTAAAAGAAGTGGATATATGTTTGTTAGATTTTTCTGAAGATTTCCACTCCCCAAGGGAAATGGTTTCATTAAAAAAAGAGGAATAGGAAATGACCCTTAAAGAAATGGTAGAAAAGTGGAAATTAAAGTATTTTTCCTCTATTTCTGATGAAAACATTTTTGGGATAACCGAAGATTCACGAAGGGTTCAGAAAGGGTTCATATTTACAGCAATACCTGGGGAACATTCACAAGGTTGGAATTACATCCCGGAAGCCATAGATAAAGGAGCCATTGCAGTTATTGGCTTACCTCAGTTGCCCGAGGAATATCTAAATCTATTAAAAGAGAAAAATGTCCCTTATTTTGCTCATGAAAATCCGCGTTATATTTTAGGCGAAGTAGCACATTATCTTGCAGGAAACCCCACTCAATCAATGGTTGTAATAGGAATTACAGGGACAAATGGGAAAACAAGCACTACTTATTTAGTGGAAAGCATTTTGAAGGAAAAAGGAATTGTCGCGGCACGGTTTGGAACATTAGGCTATACTATCGGTGAACAAAGTATCGAAGCAGTTCACACAACCCCTTTCAATGAAGAACTGGTTTCCCTGTTTTCTAAAGCGAAAGATGCAGGTGTTACGCATGTGGTAATGGAAGTGAGTAGCCACTCTTTAGCCCAGGACCGTGTTGCAGGAATTCATTTTACAGTAGGGGCATTTACAAATCTTACACAGGACCATCTGGATTATCATAAAACAATGGAGGAATATCTTAAAGCAAAACTGAAACTGTTTGAAAGTTTAGAGGGAGGAAATGCCTTTGGTGTTATAAACAAATCCGACCCTAATGCAGACCAATTCATACAACATTGCAAATCAAGATATGTTACTTACGGTATGAAGGGAGATTATTGGGCAAGTGATATAGAAGTATCCATGAAAGATACACAATTTATCTTGCATACTCCAACCGGTGAAGGAGAAATAAAACTGTCTCTGATAGGCAAGCATAATGTTTTTAATGCGCTATGTGCTTCTGCTATTGCAGGAGAAATGGGCTTTTCTTTGAAAGAGATTCAAAAGGGGTTAAAAAATTTAAAATCTGTTCCGGGTCGTTTTGAATTAATTGAAGAAGGACAGGAATTTACCGTAGTGGTAGATTATGCACATACAGATGATGGTTTAAATCATGTGTTACAAACGGCAAGAAGTCTAACTCGCGGTAGAGTGATTGTGGTTTTTGGTTGTGGGGGAGACCGCGATAAAACAAAACGACCAAAGATGGGAGCAGTAGCAGGGAAGTGGGCAGACCTTATCATTTTAACTTCTGATAATCCACGAACAGAAGACCCGAAACGCATTTTATTGGATATTGAAGTAGGTGTCCAAAAGATGGGTAAACACAAAGGGGATGATTATTATGTTATCGAAAACAGAGAAGATGCTATACAGTTTGCTATTGACAAGGCAAAATCAAATGATATAGTAGTAATTGCGGGGAAAGGACATGAACCGTATCAGATTATTGGAACACAGAAATTGCCTTTTGATGATAGAGAAGTAGCACGTAAATTCCTGAAAGGAAAAATATAGATGCCCTGGAAATACTGCTTAAGAGATTTGGCAAAAGTTGTCGCTGGAAAATTACAAGGAGATGAACATATTGAATTTACCGGTGTTTCTATAGATACCCGAACTATTCAACCGGGAGATGTCTTCTTCGCTTTACCAGGAAACAGAGTGGATGGACACCAATTCGTTCCAGAAGCATTCAAGAAAGGAGCAGTGGCTGTTGTTGTATCGAAAGATAATGGTTTCCCTTCAATATGTGTGAGAGACACTTTACAGGCAATTCAAAAATTGGCTCGTTGGCATCGAACCAATATAAAATCTCAGGTTTTTGCCATTACAGGTTCCTGTGGTAAGACTACTACAAAAGAATTAATTTCAGCCGTTTTAGCAAAAAAGTATAAAGTGGTAGCATCCCGAGGGAATTATAACAATGAATTAGGTTGTCCACTTTCCTTATTACAAATGGATGAAGATACCGATTGGGGTGTAATAGAAATGGGTGCTGGCAAGGCAGGAGATATTGCTGAATTGTCTGCTATCGCATATCCGGATGAGTCTGTTATTACCACTATTGCTCCTGCACATATAGAAAGATTAGGAAATTTGGAGGGTATAGCAAGAGAAAAATCCAATATTGCCAAATGCCTTCCTCCCTGGGGATATTTCTATGTCAATATGGATAATCCCTATTGTGTTTCCATAGGAAACCGAATTATTGCTAATAGAATTTATTATGGTAAAAAAGGGGATGTAAGATTAAAATCTGTCCGTAAAATTTCGTTAGAAGAAATGGAGGTAGAGATAGAACCTGTTGGCAAATTAAGATTGCCTTTATGTTCTTCATCTTTACTATCAAACTTTTTGCTCGCTGTAGCAGTCTCATTGAAGCATAAAATACCTATAGACGAACAGACACTTGCAGAGGCATATTATAAAGCGGGAAGAATAAAAACCTATCAAGTTGGACATTTTACTATTATTGACGATAGTTATAATGCTAATCCTGCAAGTATGAAATCTGCATTAGAATATCTACAATTAACTGGTGTTGAAGGCTATCGGTGTGCCGTTTTGGGAGATATGCTTGAGTTGGGAGAGGAGAGTGAAAAATACCATTATTTATTGGGGAAACAAGTAGGAGAATGTGGTGTAGATGTTCTATTTCTATATGGGAATTATGCACAGGAAGTTCAGAGAGGTGCTTTCGAAGCAGGAGTAAAATCAGTGACAGTATGCTCAAATCATGACGAAATTGTAAACAAAATTATTGAAATGCTCCCTCCGCTAAGTCGAATATTGGTCAAAGGTTCTCGCGGAATGACAATGGAAAAGGTTATTCAGGGTTTGAAAGAGAAAATAATGAATGAATAGATATAATTGTTATATAATTTTATTTTTTTATGAAGGAGAAGGATTAATAGAGGTATAAATGCTATATTACATTGCCATTTTACTACTACCTTATTTCGGATTAATAAATGTTCTAACTTATCACACAGTTAGGGCTGGGGGGGCTGTTTTTACCTCCTTTTTAATAACTCTTGTAATAGGACCCTTTGTTATACACAAATTGCAAGAAATGAAAATTGGACAGTATATCAAAAAGGAATATGTTGCAGACTTACACCAACTTCATAAAGGAAAAGCAGGAACGCCTACCATGGGCGGTATTTTAATACTTATCGCAACTTTTGTTTCTCTTTTAATATGGGGTCGTCTTACCAATCGTTTTTTATGGCTTACAATGGGTGTTTTTTGTGCGCTGGGGATACTGGGTTTCTTAGATGATTACATTAAATTAAAACGAAAACATAATGATGGTTTACGGGCAAGAGATAAATTAATAGGACAAATCCTTACAGGAATCGTTTTTGGAGTTTATTTGTATTTCAATCCGATAACTCCCGGTGCTATTTATTTAAATCTATCGGATGTAAAAGACTGGACAAACTTAAAAAATCAATTAGTTCAAGGTTTAAATAAAAACGGAGATGAACAACTTGTTTATATTTGTTCACAAATTCCGTTGTCCTTAAAAGAACATTTGTTGCAATTAAATATGAAAAAGGAATTGGAAGTAGAAGAACAGTCATTACTTATTCGAAGTCTTAATCAGGTAATTGATAGGGACGAATGGCAGTATAATTCGTTATGGAATGGAAAAGAATTACGAACAGAAATTCAAACATATTTAAATAACAAAAATAAAAATAAGCCTTTTCAAAAACAGCGTCTGGCACGATTATTAATTGAGGATACTTTCAAAGACTCCTTTTATCTTTCTACCTCTTCGTTGCACACGAAAGTAGGAGTACCCGGATTCAAAAATCTTTTTATCCCCTTAGGGGTATTTTATATTTTATTTGTAGCCCTTATTGTAGTCAGTGTGTCCAATGCTGTAAATCTGACCGATGGATTGGATGGACTTGCCATAGGTTCTTCGATTATTTCTGTTATGGCATACGCCGGTATTGCGTATATTGTGAGCCGTGCAGATTGGAGTCGGTATCTTTTTCTTACTTATGTCCCCGAGGCAAGTGAATTGTTCGTATTTGGCTCTGCTTTGTTGGGCTCGGGTTTAGGTTTCCTATGGTATAATGGTCATCCAGCAGAGGTCTTTATGGGAGATACCGGGTCTTTATCTTTGGGAGGAGCCATAGCATCTCTTGCCGTCCTTACAAAACAAGAGTTATTACTTCCATTAGTGGCAGGTATTTTTGTCCTCGAAGCCGGGAGCGTTTTATTACAGGTAGCATCATTCAAACTTACAGGAAAAAGAATTTTCCGAATGGCTCCATTGCATCACCATTTTGAGTTGTTAGGTTGGACAGAGACAAAAGTTACACTCCGTTTCTGGATAATTGCTTTGTTGTTTGCACTTTTGAGTTTGGGAGCACTTAAACTGAGATGATTACCTCTAATTTCACACCTGAAAAAGTAAAGTTATTAAATCGCGTGCTAATTATTGGCGCTGGGAAATCCGGTCTGGCTTCCGTAAAGTTATTAAAAAAACAGGGAAAGGAAGTGATTATCAACGATATAAAGAAAGAAGGAGAAATCCCAGATGCTATCGAATTATTTAATAAATTAGGTATTGATTATGTTTTAGGGCAGCATCCCGAAAATTTGCTATCCAAAATAGATTTTATAATTGTCAGTCCGGGAGTTTCTCCTCAAATTCCATTATTAAAATTAGCAACAATGAACAATATCCCTGTTATTGGCGAATTCGAATATGCTTATTATTTTACACAGTCGCCTATAATTGCAGTAACAGGAACCAATGGGAAAACAACAGTTACTTCATGGATACATCACACCCTGAAAGAATTAGGTTTCAGTAGTGTTTTAGCAGGTAATAATGATACTCCATTGTCTGAAGTTATTGCCGAAAATATTCAAAAGGATTGGATTGTAGCAGAGTTAAGTAGTTATCAATTGGAATATTGTTATTATTTTCATCCTCATGTTGCGGTTGTTCTGAATGTTACTCCAGACCATATAACACGCCATCCTACCATGCAAGAATATGCAAATGTAAAAAGTAGGATATTTCATAATCAAGGTGAAAATGATTATGCCGTGATAAATAAAGATGATAAGTGGGTTTCTTCGATGAGTATTCCTCCATCTGTAAATAAATATTATTTTTCCCTTAATCAAAAAGTATCTCCTGGAGCATGGATTGAGATAAGAGATAAACGCTATATATGGTTCGATGAAACAATTTTGGATAGCGTTGACGGATTACCTTTGAAAGGCATGCATAATTTATCGAATGCCCTTGCGGTGTTGACTTCTGTAAATGTGGTATATAAACAGCCCGCACGAGTATTAAACGCAATGTCTTCTTTTAAAGGAGTTCCACATAGAATAGAATTTTTAGGAAGCAAAAATAATGTAGAATTTTACAATGATTCAAAATCCACAAATGTTGAAAGTCTCCGTGTTGCTCTGGAAAGTTTTCAACAACCCATTGTTTTAATTGCGGGCGGTCGAGGAAAAGGTTCCAGCTATTTGCCATTACGGTCTTTAATACAGGAAAAAGTCTATTTTTTAGTTACAATCGGTGAAGATGCAGAAAACATCGAAAAAGCGTTTTCTGATTTGGTGAGAACAGAAAGGGTTACCACTATGGAAGAGGCTGTTAAAGTAGCATGGAAAAATGCAATTCCCCAATCTGTTATTTTGTTATCGCCTGCATGTGCGAGCTTTGATATGTATTCTAACTATGAGGCTCGTGGGGACCATTTTCGAGAATGTGTGCAGAAATTATTAGCAGAGGAGTTATAAGAAATGCATAAGGATTCATCCGTAATAATTGTTATTACTGTGATTTTAGCCATACTGGGTATTTTAGTAGGGTATAGCGTTGAAGGTTTGAGAACTAATTTGCAATCTTTCCTGATAAAACAGTTTATTTTAATGTTTATTGGAGGAGGCTGTTTCATAGCCTTACTATTTTATGATTATCATAAACTTTTTAAACCCGTAAATTTATGGCTTTTGACTATTATTTGTTTTCTGGGGTTAATAGCCGTTTTATTTTTCGGAGAATTAAGAAATGGAGCTCGAAGATGGTTAAATATTTTTGGAGTTTTTTCTCTTCAGCCTTCCGAATTTGCAAAGATAGCCGTTTTAGTTACTATCGCATGGTATTTATCTCGTTTCTATAATATGTTAAAAGGATTCTATTTTGGGATACTATTTCCTATTTTGCTTGCATTAGTTTATTGTATGTTCATTGTATTAGAAAATGACCAGGGAACACCTACCGTAATTATGACTACGGTACTGTGTATGATGTTCGTTGCAGGAATACATAGAAAATATCTGTTGATAGGGGCAGGTATCTTTGGAGGTATATTTGCCTTTTTTGTAATATCGAAACCTCATCGAATTGACCGAATTATATATACTTGGTTTCCGGAATGGGACCCTTCTGGGAAAGGATGGCATATAATCCAATCGTTAGTTTCATTTTATCGCGGAAATTTATTAGGTGTAGGTATTGGCGCGGGAGAACAAAAATTGGATTACTTGCCCGAAGCACATCGTGATTTCCCATTTTCAATTATTGGTGAAGAAATGGGTATGTTAGGTGCCATACTCGTTGTAATTCTATTTTTATTATTAATTTACTATGGCTTTGAAATAGCCCGAAAATCTCCTGATTTGCAAGGTTCCCTTCTTGCTATGGGGATAACATGTATGATTGGAATTCAGGCAATTATAATGATGATGGTAAATATAGGAATTCTTCCTGTAAAGGGAATGTGTTTACCTCTAATAAGTAGCGGGGGGTCCTCTTTCATTGCAAATATGTTTATGTTGGGTTGCCTTGTAAACATCGGTTTTCAAGAGGTGCGAACAGAATCACCTTCTTATTGGAAGGCGTTTATTTTTTTAAATCTAAGTAATCCCATAAAGTAAGATACCAAGTATTATTTTATGTTAACTGAGGAATTGAATTATTTCTTACCCGAAGAAAGAATAGCCCAACATCCTGTTAAACCTCGTGATTCTGCCCGATTGTTAGTGGTAAATAGAAAAGATGCTTCTATTAAAGAGGATTTATTTCGTAATTTATACCGATATTTTAATCAAGGAGATGTCCTTGTCCTTAATGATACAAAAGTAATTCCTGCACGATTATTGGGATATAAAGAAAAAACAGGAGGGAAAGTAGAGGTTTTTTTACTAAAACAGATAAGTAAACAGGACTGGATAGCCCTTGTAAAACCTTCGGCAAAAGTGCCCATAGCAACGAGTGTTGTGCTTCACGATAAAATAAAAGTTGAGATTCGTGATTTTTTAGGTGAAGGGAAACGGATTGTACATTATCCGCAAGGGAATCTTTTATCAATCATTCATAAAATAGGTTTAGTCCCTCTTCCTCCCTATATTCGTAGAGAATCCCCAGAACCTGATGACCGCATTCGTTACCAGACGATCTATGCAAAGAAATCAGGTTCTGTTGCTGCACCAACTGCAGGCTTACACTATACGAATCGTGTATTTAAGAAACTAAAGGAAAAAGGAATTGATACTTGTTATATTACTCTTCATGTAGGTTATGGAACCTTTAAACCTATAACTACGGAGAGGGTAGAACAACATGTTGTAGATGCAGAAGATTTTGCTATCAGTGAAGAGACAGCAACTTTATTGAATAAGAAAAAAAGAGAAGGAAAAAGAATAATCGCAGTAGGAACAACGGTCACAAGAGTATTGGAAACTCAATATATTGAGGGAAAATTTCAAGCAGGTTTTGGATCTACAACAAAATTTATACATCCCCCTTACCATTTTCATGCTATAGATGTTTTACAGACGAATTTTCATCTTCCGCGCTCATCCTTGTTAGCATTGGTTTTTGCTTTTGCTGGCAAAGAATTGATTATGAAAGCGTATAATTATGCTATAGAAAACAATTTTCGTTTTTATTCTTATGGTGATACAATGTTAATTTTATAGTTTGAGGTTAATTCATGTTACAAATATCGAAGTATTTATATTTTGATTCTGCACATAAAAATGAACACAAAGGAGGAAAATATGCCCAGTTACATGGACATACCTTTTATGCAGAAATAATTGCTGAAGGGTCTTTACATCCCGATTATGGCTGGATAGTTGATTTTAGTGAAATAAAAAAAAGTATTGTTCCTATCATTAATATGTTAGACCATTCCTATTTAAATGAAATCAGTGGATTGGAAAAGGATACAACTATCCCCGCAATAGAAAATTGGTTTCGGGAACAACTTCAGGAAAAACCATGGTGGTTTAAAAGTATTCGTATTGGAATTATAGGAGACCTTGACTTTAAGCCTTGCAAACTCCCAGCCGAAAAAGACCTTCCTGAATTATGGCGTTTTTCTTTTGAATCTGCCCAATCCTTGCCCCAACTGCCCAATTCCCATCCCTGCCATCATTTACATGGACATAGTTATTTTGTGAAAGTAGCCTCAAAAGATATGAATAATCTCCCCTCTGTTTTAAGAAAAATATATGATTTATTAGACCATCGCTGGTTAAATGAGATTCCGGGACTGGAAAAAGCAACAAGTGAAATATTAACTCATTGGATTATCGAAAAACTTCACGAATTTAATCACCCGCCTGATATTGTTATCGTTCAGGAAACCCCTTCTTCTTACTGTATATGGCGAGATAAAAAATAAAGATTAATAAGGACTTTGTGAACTATTATTCTCTGTCCCAGTCGGATAAGTATCTTCAAATACTAAAATAGGTTGATTCTTAGTATTTCGCGATTCGTTGGCAGTGGTTATACGAATAGCGGCTTTATCTTGAAATACACAGGACCATTCACAGAAACCACAACCAATACACAGGTTAGGGTCAACTTCCGGTTGTTTTATTTTAACTACCCTGCCATCTCTCAGGGTTACATCTCTTTCCACAAGATAAATGGCTTTGGGGGAAAGTGGACAATGTTCTTCACATACAAGACACTCTCTTCCATAAGAGTAAGGAATACATCTACCCTTGTCGAATGTTGCCAATCCAATTTTTGTTTTTTGCTTTTCTAATAAAGGAATAGGCTGGATTGCTTGCGTTGGACATACCTGACCACACATATTGCAACTGTAAAGGCAATAACCTATTTTAGGCACGAGTTTAGGCGTCCATAGGGCTTCCCAACCTCCTTCTATTCCCGCAGGTTGTATTGCGTTTGTCGGACATACCCGCATACACGCTCCACACTGAATACATCGTTGCAAGAACTCTCGTTCGTTTCTTGACCCCGGAGGACGAATCAATGTTTCAGGAAAAGGCTGTCCTTGTTTTGATTGCGGAGCAACACGGAAACCTAACAACCCTACAGTACCGGTTGCCATTGCGGTTAAAACTGTTCTCCGTGGATAATCAAGTTTTCCCGTAGCGATTGCTTTTTTACCGGGAATCTGAAATTGAAATGAAATAGAGTCAGAACGGCATGAGGCTACACAATTCCAGCAAACAAAACATTCCGTTGGCAACCAATTCCCGCGTTGGTCAGGTTGGGCTCCTGCAGGGCATGCTTTACTACATTGCCGACAGTTAATACAAGTACTTTCATCATTTTTTAGACGCAATAAAGGT
This sequence comes from Candidatus Hydrogenedens sp., assembly GCA_035378955.1. NCBI lineage: Bacteria > Pseudomonadati > Candidatus Hydrogenedentota > Candidatus Hydrogenedentia > Candidatus Hydrogenedentales > Candidatus Hydrogenedentaceae > Candidatus Hydrogenedens > Candidatus Hydrogenedens sp. The sequence goes on from DAOSUS010000007.1 coordinate 34,847, forward strand.
TTTTGAGAAATCAGCCCCAATAGCCCTCCTAACGGACACATATAACGACACCAGAAGCGGGGACGAACAAAATTCAGTCCTATTACAAGAAGTAGAGTAAAAGTAATAATTGTCCCTTCTGTATAAAAGGTTTTTTGAGACATTTTAAATACATGAGTTCGTAATTTTTGATAGATAGGTTCTGAAATTTTTGTAATAGGAAATCCCAATATTTTAGGGTCTTCTTTATAAAGGGCAGTGCTGGATTCTTCAATAGCTATATGAAATGCAGGAAATATCCCTGTTGATAGGGCTCGATAGAAAAAAGAAAATGGGTCAAAAATTCCAAACCAATGACCTCCAAACAGACTCATACCTAACATGGCAAAGAGAATAAAATATTTAACACGATGAGCCGAAGTCCGATTTTGATATTCCTTTTTCTTTTTTCCTGATTGGGCTAACCATGTAAAAAAAGTATGAAGAGTTCCAAAAGGGCAAAACCATCCGCAAAATACCCTACCTAAAAGAAAAGTAATTATTACAGTAGAAATGCAAAGCAAGGATAATCCTGCCAGTGTCCATGTAGATAAAAGTGTGAGCAAGAAAATAAGAGGGTCAAGATGGAAAAAGATTTTATAAATTCCTGTTGAATTACCCTCATCTAAAAAGTGTAAATTCCATGCCAGAATAATGAATAAGACAAAAAACACCAATTGACAAAAGCGCCTTATCCACTGCATCCAAGAACGAGGTTTTTTAAACTTCATGATTTTATACTACGATTTCCTGATACTTTAGTTTGTTTTTATAATCAATTTGACCCAAACCTGCTTCAAAAGCCTTTTTAACAGTTCCTATTTGATTCGGGTCGTGATTTAATATTTCACATCCGAAAGCATCTAACGCTACAATGTCTGTAGATATGGCAACAGTATTTACTCTTTTTACATCTTTTAGGTCTCCACCTTGAGGACCATTTGCAGTAAGGACACGGATAGCATCAAGAATAGAAACCTTGGGTTTCATATATGCGGTTATGTCTTTAATGCAGGTAGGCAAATCCTGATGAAACATTCTACGATTTTCAATTACACCCATATAATTTTTCATTGCAAGGGTTACTGTAGTAGAAGCATGATGTTTGGTAACAGGAACGCTAATTACAATATCTGATTCGATTATTTCGGGATATAGAGGTATCTTTTTTACTCGTTCTCCTCCTATTTCCATTTCTTTAAAGCGACTACGGTCTACATATACAAGTTCTGCTCCTGTTTCTTTTACAACGGCAGAGATACCACTGGTTACATAAGATTTAGTCGCATCGTTTACGGTATTATCACCTACTTTAACTGTTTTTGCTCCTGCATTAAAGCACAGTTCTATCAAAGCCCTTAACAAATCTGGATTTGTATTTGCAGATTGTTCAGGAGTTCTATCCCATGCTATATTGGGCTTAATCCAGACGACATCTCCTTTCTTAACGAAGCGTTCCATTCCGCCAATAGCCTCAGCGGCTTTTTTCAAAAGTTTTTCTGCAATTTCTCGGGTAGGTTCTTCAGGGACAGGGTCTCCTTTCCATTTACAAACGACCATGTCTAACGGAGAATTTGTAGTCTGTGCATTGCCCATAAAAGGCTGAAAGGCTAATGCTCCTGCACAACAACCTGTTTCAATCAAAAATTGTCTACGTGTCTTTTTTTTCATAATTCATTCTCCTAATCTTAGGTTTTAGCAGGCTATAGGATGTATTACATTATACTACATTTCAACGGTTATTTACTCCATATATTTAGACATATCTACATAGAAAAATAGTTTCGATATTACAAATCCTTGCTATGCATTCAATCTTCTTAAGAACCATTTTCCTAAATATTCAAAATCAATAGACATTTCTTTCCAGATATGAGGTGCATTTTTTTTGATTATTAATTCACAGTCCCATTGTAATGTTTTGATTTTTTTATAAAAATTCTCCGATTGCAAGAAAGGAACAATCATATCTTTTGTCCCATGAAATAACAATACCGAAGGTGGATTCTCAATTTTTTCCATTGGAAAATATATAGGAGAAAGTTCTCTTAAATTTGTTTCCAGTTCTGTCGGAGGTAAATTTAATTCTTCTTCAAGAAAAGTTTTTTTCTTGCAAGTCGGTTAAGAATTTCTTTTATATCAAAAGGCAGAGATGATAATGAATAAAACGACAACAAATCAGTTGGAGAACAAAACAGGGCGATTACAGGGACATGCTTATAAAAAGGCTTCTTCTCTGACGGTAAACTACCTATAAATTTGGGTTCCTGGAACAAAGCATTAATAGCTAAATGTCCACCTGCGGATATACCCATGATTCCTAATTGTTTTTTATGAATACCGAATTGCTCTGTATGAGATAGTATGTATTGAATTCCTGCTTGAACATTACGAATCATTTGCATACCATTAAAAATCTGTATGGAGCCGGGCGATAAAGCAAAAACACAATACCCCTGCTTACAAAGAACATCGTAAACACCCAATCCCATGTGTTGGATAAGTTGATGGCGGTCAGAAAACCAACCATTAGAAACAACATCAATTATTCCATAACCATTAGAATTCTCCAAAGGCTGGAATACATCCATAGTCAACCCGACGCCGTAAGCTTCTGCAAATACAACATGAGGTTGATGTTTATACAATCCAGAGGTTTTGGGTCTTATAGTTAACTTGCTTGCTGGGTTATATAATTCCTGAACAGGTCTTAATTTGATAGACGGTTTTTCTTCCGGGTTTCTTTCCATTTCCTATCATTCTTTATTAATAATCAATTAAGTATTTGTTCATGATAAAGATAGTTTATTAAAATATCTTTACTTTTTTATAATTTGATTAGAAATTAATAATAATGTTTACGAGTATCTCTTTTTCAATTTGTATAATTACCCTTTTTTATATTCAGGGACAGGTTCCTGTGGAAAGTCCTTTAACTACCCCTTTAATTGCTGAAATAACAGCAGACCATCCCTTATTTCTTTTTTCTTGCAATACCCAATCTTCAGAGATAGAAAAAATAAAAAATCAGTGGGATACTCTGGATAATAACTTAAAACCTTTCTCTGCCTTGTGGATAGATTTAGGTTCCAATATAGTAATAGACCCTGGCAAAACAGAAGATTTATTGAGTACCCTATTTCAGGATTTTAAGTGTCCCTTTGTTTTAAAAATACCGCAAATTATGAATAAGGAAACCCGTCCAGAATACCAGGAACTGGAGTCTCTTTTTGCCCGTTTTCCGAATATGCTTGGAGTGTCTATTCATGATTTCACATTAAATATGTATCCTTCCCCAAAATATGGGATTACCCCGGATTATTCTCATGTCTTATGGGTATCAAAACTCATACAGGTACTTGCTTCTTATGGCAGGTTCTTATATTGGTGTATGGATTCCATAGAGTGGGCTCATTTCTTTACAAATCCAGCAGGAGAACCTTTATTTAACACGGTTAAAAAATATGCTGAGTATGTAATCCCATCGTATCGTTATAACGGCGATTTTTCGATAGTTGGGCTGGGTGAGATGTTGGGGCTTTATACTTCCAATATTGTAAATCGTTTTGGAATTGTTTGTAGTTCTTCGTGGTATCACGACAATTTTATTATTGAACCTTGTTTGTTGGGAAAATCTCCAGAAGGTGCAATAAGTATTCATAGCCCAATTTATCGAGCAATGATATTAAATGGGATGCTTGCAGGGGCTGTGGTTTATGCAATTGAAGACGAAAATGCTTTATGGGGTGGGAAAGAACAAATTCACTGGGAAAAAGCAATACAACCAGCATTACGGGAACTTATCACCGTAAATTCCATACCTCAAAAAAATCTGATTTTGCAACGGGTAAATACAGGGTTACAATTATTCCCTTCCACAAATCCACTTGAGTTCCAACAAAACTTAAAAGAAATAGATTTACAAAGAAATGAAGGAAGAATGATTCAAGTTATTTATGGGGATACTTCACACGGTAAGTTGCCTGTCATTGTCCCTGAAAATGGAAGTTCTTATATTATTCCTATCTTGCCTTCTTTTTTGTCAAAAGAGGAAACAAATTTTCTCCCGAATATTGTTGGTTATAGACCTTCCCATCCCGAATGGACATGGACTCAGGTTTTATCCAATACTTCTCAACCTGTGGGAGAAGGAACTGCCTTTATTGCCAGTATAGGAAAAACTATTTTTGTGTTTAACTCAAACGAGTATGAAAATAATCAACAAACCTTCCAAATCACCAATTTGCCTGCACCTGTCCGAAAGTTTAGTGCAAATCGTAGTGCGGAAGGAGTTTTAATAAAATGGCCCTTTAGGGAAGGGGATATTTCATATCAGGTTTATCGCCGAATTCCTCCTGAAACTTCATTCCAGTTATTAGCTCGGGGTCTGGATACGAGAGAATGGAAAGATACATCTATATTGCCTCAACAAACCGTTACTTATTCTATAACAGCATTAACATCGGAACAAGAACCCTTTTCGGGAACTATAAATTATGGGGAATATTTTGTGTTTAGTTCAGTGGAAAGCCGAATTGTGGAAGAAGTTGTCCTTGCCCCGGAAACTTTTGCAGCGGAAAGTGTTCCTATTATGCAATCAACAGCTTTATTGAATGAACAGGCAAAATGTAATGACCCCGCAGATGGTTTAGAGTTGCCCCAAAAAGAGCAAGTAGATGCAATTAAAAAAACAATGGAACTATTTGAATCCGCATTTATTGGTAAAAATGTAGAGTCCATAGTAAATTTGTTTGACCCATCATGCAAAGATACTTTGGGAAGAGGTGTGGATTATATTCGGGCAGGACTGGAATTCTTTTTTAGTCAATGTCAATATCCTAAAGTTATCTGGCAAATTCGTAGATGGCTTTTTATTACAACTCCGGAAAATCAAACGCAGGTAAAGATGGTGGTCTTTTTACGCATGAAAGGATATAAGATTTCCGATAGTGCGGGTGTTAAAGGGAGTATCCCTGTCGAAATATTAGCAGGAATTGATGGCGAAACTACTTTTACATGGACTCTGCAAGATAATCAATGGAAAATAATTCAAATAGAACCCAATTTCCTGGAAATAAAGCAATTCAACACAAGTATTGGTTCCCCTTATTCCGAATAAAAATCAAATAATTTTCTTTACTAATTTTTCAATTTCTGTATATTTGATAAGTGAATTATAATCAAACAAGCAATTCATTGCTTTAGAAACTACCTCTACTCCATTTTCTGCTAAAACAGCAATTGGATTTAATCCTGCCAGAACAAGAATACCTGTTCTACCATAGGGAACGGACATATCCAGAAGGGGTTGATTCGGCGTTCCAAATGCAAGAATCCCTCCTAATAAACATTTCTCAACTTCTTTTGCCAATTCCTTTGCTTTGTTAAGAGAAACAGAGGGTATTTCACGGAAACTAACACCAATAACCCCATTTCCTGTTTTTGTTGCAGAGCCTACATTTGTCATTCGCCCTCGTATAAAGATTTCAAGCGGGTCTATTGTAGTTCCATCATAACTTATGATTTGAGTAAATCGTTTAGGTTCTCCCTGTTCTAATTCAACAAGTGAGCCAAAACGAGAAGTCATGGGAATTCCATGCCGAAGAAATATTCCATTCAGACTAACACTACAAATAGTTCCAATAGCTACATGGTTTTTAGGAACACGAAAAGAACCCAATGTTTGTTCTTCATCAGCGATGGTTAATAATTTTCCCATGCCCAGATTTTTTTCATAAACTTGATAGATTTTATTAATATATTTGGATAGATATTCTTTTTTTAGATAACTAATGTTTAATATTATTTTCCCCTGTTTTTTACTTAAGTCAAAATCCATACGAAACGCCAAATCTTCCACTTTGGAAGAAACAAAACCTACTTTATCTACCACGAGTTCCGTTTCTAATTCTTCTCTACCCCGATTGGTAATTCTTCTCCCTTTTCTTCCTAAATTCTCCGTCCAACCCATGCTATCAGTTAGTATCAAATAATCGCGGATAGCACGGTCTGTTAATTCAATCCCTGATAATCGTAATATTTCAGAGATTCGTTCGCTACCAATAGATTCTTCACTATTTGCTAAAACATGAAGAATCGCCTGAAGTTGCCTTTTTATTTTTATGTCACGAAAACTTTTCATAATAATCTCCCAAAAACTAAAAGCGGAAATATTTCCGTTTCTTTATTTGTATCAAATATCGCATAAAAAAGAACTAATTATCAAATTATATGAATTTAACAACTTATAATATAATTTGCAAACACTAAATTATTTGTATTATAGTATTGCAATCGGAAGTGTGATTCCGTATAACTTAATGTATATTTTCCAATAACAAAAACATTTACATAAGGAGCATATCAAATGTCATACATTGATGATGTAATGGAACTTGTATTAAAAAGAAACCCTGCTGAACCTGAATTTCATCAAGCGGTGAAAGAAGTATTAGATTCTATTAAACCAGCAGTAGATAGACATCCGGAATTTAAAGAAAATAGGATTTTAGAAAGGCTGGTTGAACCTGAACGAGTTATTATGTTTCGGGTTCCATGGATTGATGATAAAGGGAAGGTTCAGGTAAATCGTGGATTCCGTATTCAATTTAACAGTGCCATCGGTCCCTATAAAGGAGGATTAAGATTCCACCCGACAGTTTATCTGGGCATACTGAAATTCTTGGCTTTTGAACAAATCTTTAAGAACGCTTTAACAACGCTACCCATGGGTGGAGGAAAAGGCGGCTCGGACTTTGACCCCAAAGGGAAGTCGGATAATGAAGTAATGCGTTTTTGCCAATCCTTTATGAACGAATTATTCCGTCACATTGGACCGGATACAGACGTTCCCGCAGGAGATATAGGTGTTGGTGGTAGGGAAATAGGATATTTATTTGGACAATATAAGAAACTTAGAAATGAATTTACAGGTGTATTAACAGGAAAAGTCCTCAATTGGGGTGGCTCATTAATTCGTCCAGAAGCCACAAGTTATGGTTGTGTATACTTTGCTCAAAATATGCTTAAAACACGCGGAGATAGTATAGAAGGTAAAACATGTTTAGTATCGGGTTCCGGGAATGTTGCTCAATATACAGTTGAAAAATTAAATCAATTAGGAGCAAAAGCCATTACTCTCTCTGATTCAGATGGAACTATTTATGACCCTGCTGGAATTGATGCGGAAAAATTGGCATTCGTTCTGGAACTCAAAAATGTTCGTCGTGGAAGAATAAAGGAATATGCAGATAAGTTCAAAGGTGTTCAATATTTCCCAGGTAAAAAGCCGTGGAAAGTTGCTAAATGCGATTGTGCTTTCCCGAGTGCAACCCAAAATGAAATAGATGCCGATGACGCTCAAGCATTAGTTAAAAATGGATGTTTCCTTGTTGCTGAAGGTGCCAATATGCCATCCACTCCCGCCGCGGTTGATATTTTCCATGAAAATGGCGTTCTGTTTGCCCCTGGTAAAGCGGCAAATGCAGGTGGAGTGGCTGTTTCTGGTTTGGAAATGGCACAGAATGCACAGCATACAAATTGGACTCGTGAAGAAGTAGATAGGCGTTTGCAGGAAATTATGAATGCAATACATCAACAGGCTTATGAAACTGCCGATGAATATGGCTATCCCGGTAATTATGTAATAGGTGCGAACATCGCAGGTTTTATGAAAGTAGCTACTTCCATGTTAGACCAGGGCGTTGTTTAATTCCCATTTATTGTAGGTAACTTACTATATGTTAATAAAAATCAGGGGCGTAATTCATATACGCCCCTGATAATTTTAAATAATGTGTTGTATTAACTAAAAAGGTTTGTCCTCGTCTTCCTCATCGTTATCTAAATCTTCTCCATGTTCCCCTTCATGTTCATCACTGTCTTCAACCTGGAATTCAATTTCACGACTTGCCGTATCCATAACCTCTTCTGCTACAAAGATAGGACATCCAATCCGTAAAGCAATAGCAATGCTATCACTCGGGCGAGCATCAATTTTTAATATTTGTTCTATTTGTCCTTCCGCATTCTTCTGTTCAATATTCATGTGAGCAAAAAAGGTGTCATTTTCTAACTTGTATATAGTTACCGATTGTAATCGTGCTTTCAGACCCGCAAGTAAATTGCAAATCAAATCATGAGTTAAAGGACGGACAGGTTTCTCTCCCATTTGTGCCATTTGAATAGAAACGGCTTCAGGAATTCCTACCAGAATAGGTAAAATTCTACCATCGGATTCTAATAAAACCAAAGCCCCACCGGAGTCATTGGGCGTTTTCGTTACCGCGAGTAATTTAACTTCTATCATCAAATTATCCTTTTCAAATTAGAATGTTTGTCTTTTCATTATAACATGTATCTTATCCATTTTTTATCAATATTTTTTCCTTTTTATTTAAAATCCGTGATTATGGTAGATAATAAATTTACTTGGATTTTTGACGAATTTCCTGAAAAAATTTTGTAAGAAGTGAGCCACATTCATTGGCACAAATACCAGACACAACAGTAGGTTGATGATTAAATCGAGTATCTGAAAGAAGATTCATCAAGGTTCCACAACAACCTGCTTTAGGGTCCATGGCGCCAAAATATACTTCTGGAATTCGGGATAATATAATAGCCCCTGCACACATAGGGCAGGGTTCTAATGTTACATACATTTTTGTATTTTCCAAACGCCAACTTCCCAATGCGGAAGAAGCAGAAGTGATGGCTAACATTTCTGCATGGGCTGTAGGGTCCTGCAACTTTTCCCTTTGATTATATCCGCGGGCTATAATCGAATTGTTATATACAATAACGCAACCAACCGGAACTTCTCCCTGTTCGTATGCTTTCTGTGCTTCTGATAGAGCCTGTCGCATATAATATTCGTGAGATATATGGAACATACGCTAATGAATATTATCTCCTATAATATCTATTTGTAGTAAAACTTTCATATTTTAACATAAAGAGTAACAGATGAAATATCCTCAACAATTAGAATTTTGTTTTGAAGATGCTGTAATAAATACCACAAAAGATAAATCTATTGCAATACCTGACATCATATCCGAGGAATCTCCCAAAGATACTAAACAGTTTGAAATATTTGAAAAAAAACTTGAAACAGTCCCGTTTATTAAAAAAGTGTCTATAAAACATATAGGTAAGAAAATAGAAATTAACATTAAATATTATAAGGGGAAAGACAAAACTTATTGGGCTTTCCCTTCTCTTTTGAACGCCAACAATGAAGAATTTGAAGTTATAAAAGGAATATTTACTCAAAAACACATACATTCTTCTCTCTCTACACCAATAATAAAAAAATATTTAATTTCTCGTCCCTGTCATTGGAAATTAAACTGGATACCTCAGGGAAAATATTATCATCTAGAACATTATTTTAATGAACTCAATCATAAATATTTTATGGGAAAATTGAATAACAAGATTTACTGGTCTAAAAGGAAATTTTCATCGAATAAAAGAAAAAATATCGGCAGATTTTGTTTGGGTTTTTTTTGTAAAGGTTGTTCGCAAATATTTATCAGTCCTTTACTTGATTCCATGAAAATACCTAATATGATATTAGAAGTAATTGTATATCATGAGATGGTTCATGCATATCTTTTTAATGAAGTTCCTTCCTGTAATAAATCACACGGCAAAGAATTTAAAAAACTGTATTTGCAACATCCCTATGTAAATGAAGTAGAAAAGATTCTTAAAACACATGAAATTTATAAAGTGCTAAAAAAAGAGGCTACTCAAAAAAATTCATAGGTTAATTTTAATAATGAAATATAAATTTGTACTATCTGTTATTATTTTACTTTCAATGATTGGTAGCGTCTATGGAGGATATAAAACTACAAGGTTTCTTTTTGCTAATTATGCCCAGCCTTTTTCTATACCTGCGGAAGAATTAAAAGATTACGAGGATTTGTGGATATCCGTATCAATTTTATGTGATATTCTGACAGAATATAATAAGCGTATGAAGGAAAGAGGGAGTAATTTTGTTTTGAAAGAGAGGGACTGGATAGTTCATACAGCCCAGCCGACGCTTCAAAAAATTAAGGAAAAATTATTGGAAAAAAAATATTCAAAAAGCCAACGCCAAGAAAAGGCAGAGATATTATTTAGACAATTCCAATATTTATGTGAGCGAATAAATACTATGTTTCAATTCCCCGGGGATGATGCATTAAAAAAAGCAGTTTTTGCTGATTTTTATCAATATCTTCAGTTAATGAATGAATATATAGAACAGAGGAAACTCCAGAAACTTATTCCTATAAGTAGAGTTATGGTAAGATTTCAAAAAATGTTATAGATTATGGAAGTCTTTATATGTAACGAATTTAAGTAATAATTGTATTTCTATGTAAAGAGAATATATATGGAATAACGAATGACAAAACCATCTGATAATAAAGCATTTGATAATACTCCCCGTTCTTCCTATTCGGATGAAGCACTAATGTCGCTTCTTGCCCGTGGAGAGGAGATGGCTTTAACAGAACTCGTTCAGCGGTATCAGAACGAAGTGTTTCGTTTCTGTTACCATTATCTACGGGATATAGAAATGGCAAAAGATGCTGTCCAGGAAGTGTTTTTGCGCCTTTATATTGCAAGAGACCGCTATGATAACGAAAAAAGTTTCAAGCCATGGATATTATGTATTGCCAGAAATTTATGTCTGAACGAATTGAAACGACAAAAATTAGTGCATTTTGAAACCTTTGAAGGATATGTTGAAAATCAGAATCGTGAGAACAAGGGAGAAAAGGAAGGAATAGAGGCTCCTAAAACATTAACACCGTTTGAGCAACTTATAATAAAGGAAAAACAGAAAATTTTGTGGGAAGAACTAAATGACCTACCCGAAGAAGCAAGAGAAATTGTCGTGTTGCGATATTTTGAACAGTTACATGCAAGAGATATAGCCCAAATAATGGGTTCTACAGAAGGAGCCGTACGAACGAGGCTTCACAGGGTTTTGAAATACTTGAAAGAGCGTCTGGATGCAAGGGGTGATTTTAATGAGTAGCGAATGTGAGAAATATAGAAATCTGATTTTAGAAAATCTTGAAAATAATTGTGAAGAGATTTATTTGCCAGAACATATCCATCTTTGTCCTTCCTGTTTAAATTTCTATAAAGGTGTGCAACAACTAAAAAACAATCTGGAAGCACTTGGACTTGTAATTAAAGAGGCAATTCCCAAAATAGATATTAGTGAAAATATAAAAAATGAGTTAAAAAAGATAAAGAATGGTGAAATAGTGGTTCGGGAAATTATAGAGCGAGAAGATAATATCCCGGAACTGGCAGAATGGCATTCCTACATTGAAAATGAAATGGATGAGGTAGCACGATATCGTTGCGAATTAAAAATGGAAAAATCTTCCTATGTAAAACAAGAAATAGAAGATTTAATAAATATCCACCATGCAATAGATGAAATAGGTAGTGTTTGGGAATGTCCTGAATTAGATGAAGATTTGATGCCCCGTATTATGGAGAAAATTCAGGAATATAAGTTATTCGCATCGGTAGAAAAAAGTTACAGTGAAATAGATGCCATCAAAGAAGAACTCTATAACCTTTCTCGAGTAGTTTCGGATTCTATTCAAGATATAGACCTTACCCTTAAAGTTACAAAAAAGGCGAGAGAGATTTCGCAAGAACAACCTAAAAAAGACAAATTACCTCAAAATATAGTTAGCATTCGTTCTGTTCGGGAAGAAAAAGAAGACAAGAAATATTCTTTCAAAAACTATGCTATTCCTATTGCTGTTGCGGCTGTTTTATGTCTTACTCTTGTAGGTGTTTATCTAAATAACTATTTTACTCAAGTTGCTGAAATTAAGCAGGTTCAAGTTGCTACGGGTGATTTAGGAAAAGACAGAGAATCTTCAAGGACGGATTTTTATGAAAAAACGCAACCTTTTTATATGAATGATAATTTGTCTTCCGAAGAAAAAGAACCAAATACAGAAAAGAGAACAAGAAATAGAAAAAATAATTATGCCGAAGGGTTATTAAGTAATTGGACAAAACAGTTGAAAGATAATGCATTAACAAATGCAGGTAAATTAATGAGGATGGGAGTTTGGGCGACTCTGACACCAGAAGAAGCCCGTGAATTACTTCAAAAATCAGGACTTTCGCCCGAATCCGTGTTGGGTGCTATTCAGTTTCTTCCCCCAGATGAAGCACGGGTTGTTCTTCAGGCAGCCATAGACAACAATCCTAATGACGCTTATTTAAGATATGCAATGGTCCAAACTTTGAGGAAGATGGATAATGTGTCTGAAGATGAATTGTATGCACATTTGACAACATGGAGCCAATTAGACCCGGGAAATGCTCTTCCTCATTTCATAGAAGCAGAGTTATATTTTCAGAATGGAGAAAAGGATAAAGCACTGACTTGTGTTACCGATGCGGGAAATACCTCTAATTACAATTCTTACGCGACAATAACGGCAAAAGCATATATGGAAGCATTATTGGCAAAAGGTGTAGACCCGGAAACAGCAAAACTATTGGCGTCCGCATCTATGGGACTTCATGAAGTTCAAACAATAGAGGAAATTGCGCAAACTTTAATGGATTACGGAAGGGCTTATGAAGAAGCAGGAGATTATAATACGGCCTTATTGATATATGAAGCCTTACGAAGTCTGGGAATTAAGGTGGATATGAGCTCTGCTTTAATTCAAGAGAGATTGGCAGGCTTAAAATATACTCAGGAGGCTATTAACGCTATGTTCCGACTGATGAATACTACAAACTCACTTTCAGATGCGCAATCTCTCATTGACTTTACCCAAACCCTTAGTGAAATGATAACTAATTACAATTTAGCAATGGATAGTTTTTATAATCTGTTTGATAGTTCAGACCCTACCGAAATCCTTCGAATATTGAACCTTTACCTTTCCAACGGGAATGTCTCTATTCCTGTCAGTCCAAATAATAGATAATCACCTAAGATTTTATGTATGGGGATAGCGCATATTAGGTCCCGTATAAATCTGGCGGGGACGATGTATCCTTGTATCCGGGTCGTTTCTCATTTCTAACCAATGGGCAATCCAGCCCGGTATCCTGCCTAATGAAAATAAAACGGTAAACATAGGAGTGGGAATGCCCATAGCACGGTAAAGTATTCCACTATAAAAATCAATATTGGGATATAGTTTCCTTTCGATAAAATACTCATCATTTAAGGCTACTTCTTCAAGATTCTTGGCAATTTCTAACAGCGGGTCATTTATTCCCATTTCCGCAAAAATAGCATCCACGGCACCTTTTAACAATTTTGCCCTTGGGTCATAATTTTTATATACACGATGCCCAAAACCCATAAGTCTGAAATCAGAGTCCTTTTTCTTTGCTAATTCAACATATTTTTTATAGTTTGCTCCATCTTTATAAATCATGTCTAACATTCTTAATACAGCTTCATTAGCACCACCATGCAAACGACCCCATAAAGCACTGATACCGGCAGAAATACTTACATAAAGATTTGCCATAGAACTACCTACCATACGAACTGTAGATGTGCTGCAATTCTGTTCATGGTCAACATGTAAGATAAGGAGCAAATCAAGAGCCTTTTCAAAAACTTTAGGAACAACATATTCTTCCGCAGGGGAAGCAAACATCATACGAAGAAAATTGGCACAATAAGAATGGTCTGTTTTAGGGTATATGTAAGGTTCACCAATAGATTTTTTATACGAAAAAGCGGCAATTGTTTTTGCCTGACCGATAATTCGAACAATAATATTATTTATATCCTCTTTTTCATAATTTGGGTAAAACGATGGCATAGCCGCTATCATAGAACTCAAAATACTCATGGGATGTGCATCAAAAGGGAAAAATGAAAAGAAGTTAACCATGCCTTGATGGATAAAACTATTTAATGTAAGTTGTCTTCTCCATTCTTTGGCTTGTTCAGGAGTTGGTAAATCACCATAAATCAGTAAATAAGCAATCTGAGAAAAAGGAAATTTTCCTGCAAGACTTTCTATAGGATAGCCTCGATACCTTAAAATTCCATTATCACCATCAATATAAGTAATACCACTTTTACAAGAACCAGTATTTGCATAACCCGGGTCGTATGTTAGGGCTCCTGTTGTATCTCTTAATTTTCGTATATCTATCCCGATTTCGTTTTCTGTACCTTCAAACACAGGGAGTTCGTATTCTTTTCCTCGAAGGATTAATTTACATGTTTCTGTCATAATTTTTCCCTTTCATTATAATTTTATTCAGTAATTATTGCATTAAGTTTTTTATAAAATATTTAATTTTTGATGTTAAATTTTCGATTGATTATTGATAAAATTTGTTTCATTTCTTTGATATTTAATGCCCAGGCGCTTACCAAATATGTCAGGGAACAAACCAACCCTGTAACGCAAATATAAAGACTTAATTCTATCACTCCATTTACATTTTTTTTGTTAAAAAGTAAGTTTACCAAAAAGAACATACAAATTACAATAAAAATTGAAATCCCGTATTTCAATATATCCAATAAATACTTTTCATTAACAAGGTTTCCTACTTTGAAACTGATAAGAGTAAGTAAGATGAAAAAGTTTGTCCAGAAGGATATTGTTGTGGCTATAACCAAACCAGAATAGTCTAAAGGTCTAACCAAAAGAATATTTAAGATAATATTTAGTATCATGCTAAAAGATGAAGTAATAACCGGGATGGTTGTATTGTTCATAGCATAAAAGCCCTGAGCCAATACTTTTACACCCGAAAAACCAATTACCCCAATTGAATAGATAAAAATCGCATTGGCTGTTTTCTGAGTTAATTCCTCTCCAAAATGTCCTCTTTCAAATAATAATTGAACGATAGGTTTTCCGAGAAGCATTAGCATGACCATAGCGGGTAATATCATGAATAAAGTTTGTAAAAGTCCTTCCTGTAAAGCCTCTCGAATTTTTTGATGTTCTTTATTAGCAAAATAACGAGATAACTCTGGTAGAATGGATACTGAAACTGCCGTACCGAAAATAGCCAGGGGTAGTTGTATTAACCGATTTGCATAAAAAAGAGCAGAAACCGTTCCTTCGGACAAAGAATACGAAAAAAAACTATCAACCAGTTTATTAACTTCTCCTGCTGCCTGTCCAAAGATTACAGGGATGAGTAAAATAAAGGCTTTTTTCACTTCTCTTTGTTTCCAGTCTGTAGTAAAGCCTAAACTTCCTAATTTTTTCCGTGCTTCAAAATATAACATTCCTGCTTGTAGTATTCCCCCTAACCAAAGACCAATCACCAGAGCCCATATTATATTTATGGCGAAAAAATAAGGGATAAAAACAGAAACAATTAAAGCAATATTAAGTAATGCAGGAGTTATTCCCGGTGTTTTATAATCTCCCAGAACAAATAGGGGAGCCATCATAAAAACAGCAATTCCTATCCAGAAAAGGTAAGGAAAGGTCCATTGCAAAACACGAACGGTTAATTGGAGTTGTTCTTCTGATTTTGGTAATTCTTGGGTTAATGTGCTTAATGACCCTAATAATTGTGGAACAAATGGCATAAGTAGGACACCTACTAAAGATACTACCAGAAGAATTAAAAACATGATGGAAAAAAGAGAACGAACCAAGTGTTTCATGGCATCTCTACCATGAGTCTCATCACATTCAGAGAGGATAGGGACAAAAGAAGCATTAACCGCACCTTCACCTAATAAGTCTCTAAATATATTGGGTAATCGAAACGCAAAAAGAAATGTATCTCTTGAAAAATCAGGGACAAACCAGCCTATTAAAATATCCCTGACTAATCCTAACATTCGACTTAACATAGTTCCCCCGGCAAAAATCAAAGCATACTTCCACCTTGAAATAGATGTTTTATCCGTTTGTTCCGTTTTCATTTGAAATTCTTCTTTTCTTTAAGAGAAGTAAAATGTAAATAATAAGTCCAGAAAGGCTTAAAAATAACGAAATCAAATCGGGATTAAAAGGCAACATATACTTGGATGGTTGTGGAACCTTATAAATTCCCCCTGAACGCAATCGGATACCAATTTCTGGATAATCCGACATGGGTTCATATACAAGAGTTTTATTTTTACCGATAATTGTATTTGCTGGAAAGAATGAACCAGATGGTGTGAACAATCCCGATATACCCGTATTCGTGCAATGTATAATAGGAAGTCGCGTTTCAATAGCACGCATTCGGCATATTTCTAACTCCTGGCTTAGTGCATTTGTTGCTCCGAACCATGACAAATTTGTTAAAACGGCTATAAGATTTGCCCCCTGTTTTCTTAAATTGTAAGCCATATTACTAAACAACACTTCAAAGCAGATAAGAGGTCCAACAGTTAATTGCTCATTGATGGTAAATACCTTTTGTTCTTTACCAGCAGTTACATCATAAGGTAGAATACTTCGTAAGAAAGGGAGAAATTGAGATAAAGGTAGATATTCTCCAAAGGGTGCTAAATGGACTTTATCATAAAAGTTTACAACTTCCCCTTCTGTATTTACCCAGATACAGGAATTATAATCATTTCCCTCTGAATCCATTCTTGTTGTGCCCGTAATAAGATGTAGTGATTTTTCACGGGTGAAGTTTTGGATTAAGGTTAATATTTCTTTATCTTTATAATCAGACATAATCAGTGCCTCAGGCCAGAAAATAACCTGAACATTTTTATTTTCAATCAGACTGTTCGTATACTGAATAGTCCATCGAACCATATCCTCGTACCATATAGGGTCAAACTTCATTTCTTGAGGAAAACAAGGTTGTACAATGGCTACATGGATATCATATTCTTTTTGATTTTTTGTATTTGCTAAAAGGTAGGAACCCAAGAAATGGACTAAAAATAGAATAGCTACTGCGTGAAATAAATACTTCCATCTTCCTTGTTTGCTTAAAATTGTAAATGAGATAAGCATATTTACAGTCAGGATAAAAAAGGAAAGAAGCGGGACACTTCCTATGGCTACCCATTGAGAAAAATAAATATCAGGGCCCTGGCTATAACCCAAATTGCACCAACCGAAACCTGTTAAGGCATGTCCCTGTACCCATTCCATTCCTACCCAGAGAAGTCCCGAAGTATATACTTTTGAAATAACCGATATATTTTTTCCATATTTTGAAAATCCGTAACCATATATAGCCCATAAAATAGAAAGACCTGCTGATAGGCACTGATACCCAATGAATGCAGGACCACCAACCCAAAACATATTTGTGATAAGCCAATTAAGAGTAAGCGAATGGAAAACCCATCCACTTATAAAGAAATATAATGATACCTTTGACAAACTTTGTTCAGGAATTACGATAACAAATAAAGGAACAAAAGCAATCCATATTAAGAAATAAAGATGAAATTTAGGAAAACATAAAAACAGAGTAATCCCTGTTAAAATAGAAAGGGAAAAAGGGTTCTTTATTATTTTTTTAATTTTTTGAATAAAAAATGGAATCTTATTCATGGGTAATTTTGATTAGTATGCTGTTAAATAAGATAAATTTTTTGTAAGTATACAACATATTATCAGAATAGGATTGGTTTTTTCAGACTGTAAATTATAAATCGTCCTGCATGGCTTTAATTTCTTCTTCAATTCGGTCTTTGTTTTGCCATTTATCACCTCGTTTTTCCCAGAACCGAATTGCACTTGACCCTTCTTCCGAAAGTGTTCGCAGGTCAACTACTGTAGGTTGGACAAATATAAGGAGGTGGGTGATATCTGATTGGGCTCTTCGGGAACGGAAAGGAATTCCCAATAAGGGAAGTTTTCCAATTCCCGGAACACGATTTTCAGATTTTCGAATATTACGGCTGGAGAGTCCTCCGATGACCAGAGTTTGACCGTTAGGAACGACGACAAAACCTGTTTGAGAACGTTTTGAGAATACAGGTAAATCAATTCCTCTGAGACGGTCAATGCGGCTAATATCGGTAACATCTAATTGTTTAATTTCCAGTTGTATCATGTTATTGGGTAATATGGTTGGGACTAATTCTAAATTTACTCCTATATCTCGCCATGCAACACTTAGATTGGGGACAGCAGATTTTGTAATTGATTGATAAGGGATTTGACCACCGGCTTTAATTACAGCAGGAGTTCCATTCGTCACTAAAATCTCGGGTTTGGAGATAAGGTCAACATCGGATTTCGTTTCCAATGCACGAAAAACCCCATCTAATGTTCCATAATCCCATGTAAGTAGACTGAATGTTAAACCTCCTCCTTGTAGAGATTGTATTCCGGGAAGTGATGCGTTTTCATCTCTTCGGATAGGTTTTTCACTGAAATCGGGATTTTTGTAAGGAACTGCGAAAGGCGGTTGAGAAGGATTTGCAGATGGCGCAGGTAAGGTAACAGAAGAAAAGTCCTGAGAAAAATCGGTTGTGTTTGTAGTTATTTGGGGAATTTTTAAATGTTCATTTTCTTTTTCTCTATAAAAACGGACAAAATTTAAATTGGTTCCTAATCTTCTCATTCCGTTTTCATTAGTTTCACTAATCCATACTTGAACCTGCACCTGACGGATATCCACAGGTGGAGGGGGCGTTGGAGGTGGTGGAGGAGCAGCAGGTTGTTGTTCGGCAGGGGCTGGAGCAGCAGGAGCGGGTGCAGGTTGTTGGGCGTCCTGTGCAAAGAGATGAGTTGTAAAAAATAAAAAAAGTGGTAATATAAAAAATATCATGAAATATATGTATGTAAAATATCTATTTTTCATTTTTTATTAATCCCTTTATCCAGGTCGGATTCCACTCCATTTTCATCTTTTTTAATTTGAACACCTGTTATTCCTTCGGCTATACCTTCGGGTATTTCCTTCAGTCCTCCTAAAACATTTGTAATGATTTCAGTGGGTGAAATTTTTGTGGATTTCTTTTCTTCTTCCGAGGTGAAGCCATACTGGTCTGCTACGGTATATGAGGGTCTCCATAATTCTGCTTTTAATAAAAATACAAGTTCTCTTCTCCCTTCATCTTTTTTCTTATTACCTATCCCCTGAGTTAAGGGTATTTCAGGTGCCTTAAAAGGTGTAACTCTTTGAATTAAACCATTGGCTAATTCCTCTCCCTGTATGAGCCAAGGAACAGAAGAAGATGTTCTTGTTCGGGTATTTCGATACAGTCCTCCTAAAATTAACACCTGTCCATGTCGAACCCAGATAGTAGTAGTAATACTACGAGAAATAAATTCGGGGACACTGATTGTGTTTGCAGTATTTCCTGCAACAGACACATTGAGGCGTTGTCCTTCTTCCGTAATTGCTGCGGTAATTGTTAATTGAATGTAAATATCCTCTGTTGTTCTTGGGTCTCCATCATCATCAATGACCTTATTTGCCTGAACGCTTAAATTGACGCCTGTGGGTTTAAATTCGGTTACTTGTTGTGTAACTACACCAACGACAATCGTATTTTCATAGGGTATTTCTTGAACCGTTTGTATTACAGTAGGGGCTGCAGCACCTACCGGAACTAATGCTTTGGGACGGGATAAAATGAAGGCTCGGTTTTGACTTACCAATGCTTGAAGTACCGCTTCAAAATCGCCCCATTTGCTTGTCATTCTATCCAGAAAAACGGTTATGGTTGGAGATTGTGTCGTTGGAAAAGTTAAGTCTCCGGTTGTAATGGCTGGATTTCCTAAGGATACTCTACCATAAGGACGCGGGTCTGTTTTTTGACGGAAGTAACCAGAAAGTCCTGTTTCACTCCCAATATGTGTTTGGAATTCAATGATTTTAACAGATACATTTATCTGTTGAGGTGCCGGATTTTGAGCTAAAGAATTAAAAGTCACGGTTAAAAAACAGATAACGAAGAAAAAAAGATATACCCTATATTTTTTGACATTAAAAATATTTCTTTTCAATAAATGATACATATATTTTCTGAGTGAGTTTTGTTTCATTTTATTCATCATAATAAGCCATATAATCATAATGGTCTATATTTTCTATATTATCAAAGTTTGTGAATTGAGCACTAAATGGTTTAATTTGCCCTGAATTTAAGTTTCCGAGTGAAATAGTTCGTGTGTCGTAAACTATCCCGCTAAATCCATAGATAGTTAACTGAACAGTTACATTTCGCAATGTTCTTGAACTACGATTTCGAACCTGCCCAGATACATTGTAAATATGATGTTTGAAGTCACTCGACCAGCCTAATGAACGACCACTTCGGAAAGAAGTTACATTAAAGAAAATAATAGGATTTTTTTCCGCTTCGCGTTTGAGTGCTTCTTGTGGTGTTAATATTATAATTTCACCATTTGCTCCTTTTTCAAGCCTACTGGAAATAACAGGGTGAGACCAATAATTGGAATCTAAAGAAATTATAGATTTGTATAGATTTCCCGCCTTAGAAAAATCTTGATTTATCCAATACCAATTGGCTAACTGTAACATAGTATCAATATTTTTTGGCTCTTGCTGTAATTTTTGTTCAAGAGTCCGAATCTGGTTTTCTATTGTATCTACCTTTTCAATTTGGTGTATTGGTGAGCCTATCAATGTCCCTATTTGTTTACGGGAATGTTCAGCATAAATGCCCTTAGGTGCTATTTGTAAGTATTTAATATAATAATTTAAAGCATTTTGAGGACTTCCTAATTCTTGATATACAACTCCCAAGAAATAATAAGCAGTAGTATCTTTCTCTCCACTTTCTACAACCGATAATAATTTAGGAAGAGCCTGAGCAAACTGTCCTTTTTCGATTAATTGCTGAGCCATTTTTATTTCTGAAAAGGTTGTATTTGTGTTGTAAAGATTTCTATGACTTAAATCTAAAGAATCCTTATCTCGTTTTGTGAAAGGGTTTCCTTGACAGCTGCTTAGATATAAAAGGAGGGTTAATCCTACTATTGTTTTATAAAAATTTGCCATGCATTACCTTTTTTATCTATATATAGAAAAAAACAATTATTTAATATTATAGACTTTGCAATATTATCTTTTAGCAAGTCGTTCTAAGACTTTGGATGTAATATCTTCTGCAGGAATTTGTTCACCAGTGTTTTGCCAATAATTAAATTCTGCCACAAGGTCGAACTGGCTTTCTTGAGCAACCTCTTGTATTGTTTTTACTGCCCGTTCACTGGCTTTGCTTAACATTATCCAGTATTTTGCTGTGCCTGCCTCTATTTTCCTTTCTTTAATACCTGTAAATTCTGGTGTTGCTTGAATAACTTCTTCAAATTTAACCAGACCCGGTTTATTAAATTTGGAGGCAGTTCCCCAAAAGATTTTCTGCTCATCTACCTTATCAGGGGATAAAGATAATGGGTCGGCTAACGCCCATACATTACTGCACAGAAGGGCGAGGCTTATTATTAAAGCTGTGCTTATCCGCATATTATTCTCCTTTCCTTATGTGCATGTTCTTATTTTAAATTTGTTTTACTAATTTACCAATATTAAACTATACTTATTTAATCTTTCTTCATATATAAAAAGTTTCATTTCTTTTGAAAAAAATTAAAAAATTTTTTTAAAAAATACAATATGTTGAGTATCGTTCTGTTTATAGTATATATATAGTATATCTTAGATTCAAGAAAAAACATAAGAAAGATACAAATAAACACAAAAATGGAACATAAGATTTATGACAATATAGTTTTTTCCATTTCCTGTACTTTTCAATAGGACTACTGGAGATAGATGTTTTATCATGTATAAGACGAAGTGAAATTCAAGTTATATCTAATAGGATTGTATAATATCATAGTAGATTATTCGTTTAATGATAGTTGTTTGTATTAAAATGGTGATAAATATTTTAATATCAAAAAAGGATAAAATATGGATTATAAGTTCTGCAGATTTTTTGTTTATGCTTTATTAGTTGGACTATTATTTTGCCTTTCCCCGTTTCCCTCTTATGGGGATGAAACAGGTGATGAATATTCTGCCTTTCGGTTGTTAAATAAATCAGTTATACCTGGAAAAAATATTTCATTGGAAATTTCTTTTGGTAATTTAATGGAAAAAGAAGGAGAATCATTAGTTCCTCTTATATGTGAGATAGAGGCTAAACATAGTTATTCTTATGTTGTTGCCTCTCTTGATATTTCAGAGGGAAAAGATAAAGAAACTCAAGTTCCTATTAATACTACTCAGACGGTTTCTTTAGTAAAGGGATATAATCGTATTCTATTTCTGTTACCTCTTCGAAAATTGAAAGATGGTATCTATTATGGAATTTTGCAGGTTAAATATACCACAGAGGAAAAACCTGCTATTGTTGAGTTCCAGATGGAGAAAATATCTTCTCAGGGACTGAAAGAGCAATTAAATGTTGTATCTCAAGAGGTTGATAATATTTTATCCTTAATTAAAGATAGAAGGGGTGATAAGGCTGTTGAACTTAGTTTAGTAAAAAATTTATTATCACAAGCCCAAAATGAATTTAACAATAAACATTGGGAAGATTTGTCAGATACACTGAATATATTGCAAGAGCAAATTTCGAAGGTAAAAGTTTCGCTTTCGGAAAATAGTGAAACAGTTCCTGCCCAACAAAAAGATAACCTATCTTTATCAATTACTGCTGAAGGCGTATTTTCAGGCAAAAAACCTGCAAATGTGATAGGGCTATATTTGAATGAACCAACAATAGATAATGCGAAAATGGTTATAGACTATGCAATTCCTGTGGTAGTTTTCCCAATTACACTGGATAAATTATTCCCGACGGAGACAGGAGAAGAATTTTTATCCGAAGATATTACAGGAGTATTGAATTATTTATTTGAGAATAAAGTTTATGTTTTAGTTCAGATGGTTCAGGAACAACTTCCCCCGTGGTTTTATGAAAAGAACCCGGACATACATAAAGATAGTTTTGTAGATTTATCTCAAAGGACTGTGTGGGACTTAATTGAAAAGGGATATAAGAAAATAATCAATTATTGTAAAGAAAAGCCATTTTTCCTTGGAATGAGTTTAGTAATTGAGCCCAAATTTAAATTTGATGGAGATTTAGTGCGTCAGTCGTTTATTGAATGGGTTAAGGTCAATTATCCGGACAGACAAACATTAAATCAGGTCTGGCATGCACATTTAGCGAATTATGATGAAATCACCATTTGGGATGAGGTCGCTCCTCATTGGAGTTATCAAAATCGAAGAGCCTATCAATACGATTGGCAGAATTTTCATCGCGAAATGATTTCCAATTTGTGTAAAGGGGTATTAGAGCAATTCCGCTCATACTCATCCAATATCCCTGTTTCAATTACCTTTCCATCAAAAGTTTTTGAATTAGATGAGACCCAATTTACCCCTAACCGTGAACAAATGATTCCTTATCTGGATTTTATTTCTATGAATGTTTCATACAGCACAGAAGATACCGTATATGCTCAAGGATATCCTGACCCTACAGTAGATATTATCTGGATGCGTTCTGTGTCTAAGGGGAAACCCATTGTTATATCCTGTGCTGATTTAAATTTCAAGGAAGGTATGACAAATTCTGAGAAATATAAACATACACGAAGTTTCTTATGGGAAATGGTATTAGCAGGGGCACAAATTGTTGCTGTTAATGTTGTAGGGGATTTGAGGGATAATGTAGAAATATGGAAAGCTATTAACGATACAAACTTTTTGTTTTCTAAAATTAGTTCGGAACTTAGACAATTCCAATTATCAAAATCAACAGTGCGTGTTTTGTTTAGTGATTCCTCTAAAATTTTAGATGGAGGGGCGCCTCATTTAAAATCGGCAAGGTTTGCTTATGAGGGTAGTTCCTTTGCAGGGTACGATGTATGTTTTGCAACAGAGAAGGAAATAGAATCGGGGATATTACAGGATACAAAAGTCCTCATTATGCCTCAAACATTATCTCTGGAAGATGATGTTTTCAATATGATTACGGATTTTATTCGTAATGGGAGTTATGTGATTCGCGTAGGAACACAGATTCCCTATGACCCCAAAGGAATGTCTCGTCGGGATGTAGTTCAACCTACCAGTAATACGGTGCTGGTGCGTGGAATGAATCTTCCAACAGAATACCTTCAAGGTATGGATGCCGTAATTTCTAAGAAGGCTTTAGCATCTATTCCGAGACCTGTAAACAAAGTCGGATATCCGTTGGAAGGAGTGAAGTCAAGATTTATCCCTACGGAAGATGGAGGAGGGTATTTATATTTGCTTAATTTAAGGAAAGAGGATGTTCTCTGCCGACTCACAGGATATTTACAGAAAGGTCTTAATTTGATGGACAACACAGAGGTTGAATTTCCAAAAGATTTACAACCCTTAGAATTAATGTTTGTAAAATTGGTTCCGCCAAACTATGAGAAAATTGTTCAAACAGAACCATCGCCTACAGAGAAAGTAGAAAAGAAAAAGCATAAATAAAGGAAAAAACAGCTTTGACAGGAACAGAAACAGGAACTACTTCACCATTCTCTCAAAATGTTATTGCTATAGTGTGGGATTTTGATTTTACATTAACCCCTAAAAATATGCAGGTGCCTCTTTTTACTGCTTACGGAGTAAATGAGGAAAAATTCTGGAAGGAAGTAAATGCTTTACCAGCCTACTATAAAAAGGCAGGGGTGCGGGTATCCGAAGAAACTGCTTATCTATGGCATATTATTTCTTATATACAGGCAGGGAAATTTCCCGATTTGACCAATCGGAAACTACGAGAATTGGGAAAAAAGATAGAGTTTTATCCCGGGTTACCCGAGTTTTTTCCAATGATTCAGCAGTTGTTAGAGAGAGAACCTTTTACAGAATATGATTTGAAGGTAGAACATTATATTGTAAGTAGCGGTTTAACAGAGATGATACGCGGGTCAAAGATTGCCCCGTATATTTCAGGGGTATGGGCTTGTGAATTTATAGAAGTGCCGGCAGGTCCTGATGAGGACTTTTCCCAAAATCCCAAGAGTGGATTAATTAGTCAAGTCGGGTATATTATTGACCACACTACAAAAACGAGGGCTTTATTTGAAATAAACAAGGGAGTTAATAAAGTGGAAGGAATTAGTGTTAACGATTCTATTCCCGAAAATGCAAGACGAGTTCCATTCAAAAATATGATTTATGTAGGTGATGGACCAAGCGATATCCCTTGTTTTTCTGTAGTGCAAAAACATGGTGGTTTGACTTATGCCGTCTATCCTAAAGGAAATGAATATAAATATCAACAGGTTATTGACCTTCTGGAATCAAAGAGAATAGACGCATACGGACCTGCGGATTATCGGGAAGATAGTGAAACTGTTCTCTGGATGCGAAAAAAAGTATTAAGTATTGCCCAACGGATTATTGATGAAAAGAAAAGTGCTTTATATTCACAAATAAAATCAGGTCCTAAACATACCAGTTAGTAAGTAAGATTTTTCCACTTACTTTGTTTTTTTACTCCAAATACCGGGGATAGATGTGTTGCAATAAGGGCATTTCCCGTCAGAGAGTTTATTAGAGTAAATAGAAAATCCTATTCGTTCGATAAGTAATTCATTGCAATGGGGGCAGTATGTATTTTCCATTGTTTTAACGGAACCAGGACGGTTACCCACATAAACAAAGTGTAATCCTGCTTCTTTTGCTATTTTATAGGCTTTTTCTAATTGATATGTGCTGGTAGGGAAACTGTCATTCATTTTGTAATTAGGATAAAAACCTGTTACATGCCATGGAATATTGGGATTTGTTTTTGCTATGAATTTTGTTAATTCATGTAGTTCTTCATCACTATCATTGAAACCCGGAACTAACAGGGTAACTATTTCTACCCAATAGTCTAATTCCATAAGTTTTTCAATGGTTGAGCATACAACCGAAAGTTTTCCACCTAATTTGTCATAATTTTTTTGCTGGAAGGTTTTCAGATCTACCTTGAATAATTGCATAACCGGTCGTAAAAATTTTAATACCCTTTCAGAAGCATGTCCATTGCTCACATATCCGCAAATAATCCCTTTTTCTTTTGCCAGAGAAAAAATTTCGTAAGCCCAATCGCTTGTTATAAGAGGTTCGTTGTAAGTGCTAACCATTACCGGACAATGATGTTTTAATGCGAGTTCTACTATAGTGGTTGATGAGATAGGTTCAAAACGAATAAGTGAATTAGGGTCGCGGAGGGTTTGACTGCTTAACCAGTTTTGGCAAAAGGGACAGTGAAAATTGCATCCTAACATGCCAAAGGAAAGAGCCGTTTCACCCGGGAGCACATGAAAAAAAGGTTTTTTTTCGATGGGGTCAATGGCCAGACCTGCTACATAATTGTAAGGGGCATAAAGGACACCCTCTTTATTAAATCTTAATTTGCAGATACCTGTTTTCCCCGGAGAAATAAGGCATTGATGTCCACAGGAATAACAACGGACTTTGTCCTTTTCCAATTGCTCATAGAGTTCCTGATGGGCTGGTCTTGAATATTGCTCTTTTAATATCTGTTCAGCATTTTCCATAGTTATCTATTCAAATATGTAAATTTTATCTTACTAATTATTGTATATCTCCTATGCCAGGGGTTTCATCAAAAAAAACAAATTTTTCTTCTATTTTTGAATATTCTGTCGATTCGGGAAGAGGTTCTTTAGGAATAGTTATTACAGGCCAAATTTTGGAATATCTTGCATTAAGAGAAATATAATGTTTCCATTTATCAGGGACATTCTTTTCAGGATATATTGCATGAACGGGACAAGGGTCAACACATGCTCCACAATCAATACAATCATCGGGGTCTATTACCAGCATATTTGCCCCTTCATGAAAACAGATAACAGGACAGTTACGGAGGCATTCTGTATATTTGCATTTAATACACGGTTCGGTTACGACATAAGCCATATCAATCCCTTTATTTTTATGATATATTATATAACGGTTTATTATTCATTTGAACAAGAAATAAAGGAAAGGAAAGGGATATGGTGTTTCAGAAAAATCATGTAGTAGAAACGAAAAAGTATGGTCAGATGACAGACCTAACACCATGGGTACAATTGGCTGTAGAGGAGTCCCAATTAAGAAATGGAATAGTAAATGTGTTTAATGTGGGGAGCACAGCCTGTATTGGAACAATAGAATTTGAGCCGGGATTGATGGAAGATTTGCCGGAACAACTTTCGCGATTATTTCCACCGGGGCGTCATTATGCTCATGAACAAACATGGCATGATGGGAATGGACATTCTCATTTGCAAGCAACTTTAATGGGTCCCGGAATTACAGTTCCATTTAAAGATAAAAAACTTGTATTAGGAGTATGGCAGCAGATATTTCATCTGGAATGTGATATAAAGCCTCGAAAAAGGGATATTGTGATTACAGTAATGGGTGAGTAGTTTTGGGATAAGAAGACGAATAGATATAAAAATGTTTATTGTCCCTATACATTTCTTTTTTATATAATTTTAACCTGTCGCCCCGATAGTTCAGTGGATAGAACAAGTCCCTCCTAAGGATTAGACCCGCGTTCGATTCGCGGTCGGGGCGCCATTTTTTTTTGGGGGAAGGTATGATTATTTATTTCTTCCAAGCAAAATGGTATGATAATAGTAAAAATTTTACGAAGGAGGAAGTGTCGTGGGATTTTCCGTAGGAATTGTAGGCTTACCTAATGTAGGTAAAAGTACTTTGTTTAATGCTTTAACACAAAGTAAACATGCGCAGGTAGCCAATTATCCTTTTTGCACGATAGAGCCCAACCATGCGGTTGTAAAAGTTCCTGACGAGAATTTGGAACATTTATCTGCCTTGATTAAGCCTAAACAGACTATTCATGCAACGATAGATTTTGTAGATATTGCAGGATTGGTAAAAGGGTCCCATAAAGGGGAAGGGCTTGGAAATCAGTTCTTATCCCATATTCGAGAGACGGACGCTTTAGTCCATATTGTTCGTTGTTTTGAAGATGAAAATATAGTCCATATTAATGGTAAGGTGAATCCAATTGAAGATATAGAAATTATTAATATAGAACTGGTTTTTGCAGATTTACAACAACTGGAACGAAAAATTGAAAAGTTACATAAAAATATTAAGGGTGATAAAAAATTACAGCCCTTGTTGGAATTATGTGAAAGGTTAAAACAACATTTCGAAAAAGGATTTCCAGCACGAACTTTTGCGGAAAGAGATAGTGAATTATTTCAGGAACTGAATGAAGAAATGCGGTTTACGACTGGAAAAAAGATAATTTATGTGGCTAATGTGGATGAAAAAGGACTGGAACACGAACCCCCTGTAATAAATGAAATTCGGCAACTGGCGGAAAAAGAAGGGACGGAAGTTGTTAAAGTTTGTGCTCAATTAGAAATGGACCTAGCAGAAATGAGTGAAGAGGAAAGAAAAGAATTATTAGCTATGGATGGGGCTATGGAATCAGCCTTAGAACAGGTTGTTCATGCAGGTTATCGTCTATTGAATCTGGTAACTTTTTATACAATGGCACCACCGAAGGAGATACGGGCATGGGCTATTAAAGAGGGCACGCATGTTGTAAAGGCAGCAGGAATGATACATACCGATTTTGAAAAACACTTTGTGTGTGCAGAAGTAATCCCTGTAAAAGAATTTCTGGCACATGGTTCTGAAGCAGGAGCCCGACAAGCCGGTGCCTGGCGTATTGAAGGTAAAGATTATATTGTTAAGGATGGAGATTGTATATACATAAAAGCAAACGCCTAAAAATTTAATTTGCAATAAAAATTATCAAAAAGGAGAGATGATTATGAAATTCACACTACTTACCCAAGCACTGGTTATAACTACTGCCTGTTTGTTTTTCGTTTCCTGTGGAGGTGAAGATGTCAATAAGAACGGAGGAACAAAAAAGGTTGTTTCTCAGCAACAAAATGTAGTTAAAGAAGCTCCAAAAACATCGGAACAGGAAAAACAATATCTGGTTCAAGTATCCCAGTATCCTTTGCCGGGTGACCCAATAGAAAAAAAGTTTATTTTAACCTTTGACAGAAATATACATTTTCCACCTGAAGTCCCAGTTGATGAATATATTAAAACCGAGCCGCCCTTGAAAGGGATTACAGAATGTGTAGATAACAAAATCATTTTTGATATATTGCAGGTTATCCCCAAAGATGTAGATGAAATAACTTTTCATATCCATCCGGAGTTACAGTCGGAAGAAGGGATAAAGATAAATCCTCAACAGTTGAGTTATCGGGTTCCTGTAATAGGAGTGCAAGTAGTAGAAGGGAGTTTCAGTGAGGTGAGTAAAGATTATTTCGTATTTTCTTTGGAATTTAACCGCTGTATGGCAGCAGATAGTATAAAACCTTTTGTTTCCTTAAAAGACCAGAATAATGCAGATGTTGAATTTGAGATACAAGCACCGGAACGCTATTCAAATATAGTTGATTTACATGTAAGATGGACAGGAACAGAGTCCTATAAACTTTTAATTAAACCAGGATATACGGATTGTAATAGGAAATACAAAGGGCAGGGAACTTATTTTGAGTTCCCCATAAAGGAGAAATTAGAAGTAGTAGAGTGTAAGAAATTAAACAATGCGCAATATCAAATTGTATTTTCCAGGCCGATTTCGTCCAAAGCAATTTATAAATGTATGAATGTAGCGTCAGCCGTTCAAAGTTCTATTTCTTACCTTGTTGTTCCTGCGGATTGGGGAACGTTTCAGGAAATGGCAATAGATACGCCACAGAATTTAGAAAAACTTGCAGAAGGAAAAAAATCTAAAGCATGGATGATATATTTGAGAAATCCATTATTTCCTATGTATTCGCTCTTAATAAGTTTAAAGCAGTTCACATGGTCTAACGATATGGCTTTTCTCCCTGAGGAATACCGATGGGAATCAAAGGAGGAGGACGGGGTTGGCTTTCGGGTTTCTTACTCATATTGGAGAAACGATGGTTTTAATGGTGTTGCTTGTGTTTTAAATATGACAAGAGTGAATAAAGAGACATTTATGAATTATTTTGAAGTCGTACCGCCTGTAAATAATCTTTCTATTCAGGATGGCCAATGGAATGAGATGGAGATAAAAGGGGACTGGAAATCGGGTGAAAAATATCTTTTAAAATGGAAAGCAGGTCTACAATGGGGGGAAAATAATGGAACTAATGAGAACCCTAAATATATGACTTTAGAAAAAGATTATGTATATACATTAAAAGAGGTCCCGAAATTTAAGACACTGGATTTTGATAATAAGGATAAGTTTTATATTATTCCTTTTCATGAAAAGAATTTTATTCGTATTGGTTCTCGTAATGTTCCCAAAGGATATATCCATGTTTATCAAGTTATACCTGAAAACCTTTCTGTTTGGTTAGGGAATGTTTCAGAGAATACAGTGCCTTTTGAAATTAATGAAAGGACTACAAAATATTTCACCTCTATCCCTGTGGAATTCCCCGATAGTAAAGATAAAACAAGTTATGTTGATGTGGATTTGACAAATTATTTATCCAATGTCCCTAAGGGAATATTTACATTATGTTTATCAGATAATAGTAATCCGGGTAGATTACGAGCAGGTTGGGAGCCGAAAAAGGAGGAAGAAGTATCCGAAACAGAAGATTATGATAATGAGTGGCGAGAGGAAGAATATGATAATTATGGTTCCTATGATAGTTCGGATGGTAGAGATTTGTTTTATCAGGATGTAAAAGGGACAAGAAGTGCAATCCGATATATATTGTGGACTCGTTTGGGTGTCGTTTCTCATTGGGATGATACAAGTTTAGTAGCCTTTGTTCATGATTTAATAGATTTGACTCCACAGGCGGGTGTTTTGGTATCTGCATATTCTATAAAAAATCAAAAAGTAGCGGAAGGGGTATCGGATAATAATGGTATCGTAAGGTTGGCGTTAGAACGAGAAGATTTAGGTTCTCCAAGATTACTTATTTTAAGGACAGATAAGGATTTTTCATTTATATTGTTAAAACCTAAAGAATTACCTACATTAAAAGACCTTGAAAAGTATGATAGTTTTGATAAAGATAAATACGAAGCATTTATTTATGCGGATAGAAATCTTTATCGTCCGGGTGAATTGATACACTCTCGCTGGATTGTTCGTAAAAATTATGGTGCGGAAATTGTTAATGCTCCTTTAGAATTACGCTTTATTAATCCACAAAATAAAGTTGTTCATCGCAAAGTTGTAAATTTGTCTGAATGGGGCACAGGAGGTGAGGATATAAAGACAGAGTCCACTTATTTGACAGGTGCTTATACTTTGGGTTTATATGTTCCCGGAGGAGAACGGTTATGTGGTTCTATCCCTATTTATGTAGAAGATTTTGTACCCGATAGGATTAAATCTGAAATAACGGTTCCTGATGAGTTCTGGGTTGTGGGTGATGAACAGAGTTTTGAAGTTTCCTCTCAATATTATGTAGGACCACCTGCAGTAGATTTACCTACTAAAGGAAAGTTAATCATTACGCCTACTGAATTAGAACATGAAAATTGGAAGGGATACCGATTTGGTAATGATGAAATATTAAAAACTATGGTTATGGATTTAGGTGTCCAGAATACGAATGAAGAAGGTAAATCTACTTTTAACTTTAATTTTAGTACCCCGGAACCTATCAATAAACCGGTAGAAATCTCTATAGTAAGCGAAGTTTCTGAAATAGGAGGTAGAGCCGTTTCATCCGTGAAAAAAGTTAAAGGATATCCAGAAAATGTTCTTTGTGGTCTGGGTATGGAAAAAGTTGAGGATAAGTTGCAGGTTGTCGCAGTGTTGGTTGACCAAAATTTTGCTCCTGCTGCGGATGAAGAAGTAAGTGTGTATTTAGAGAAAATAGAATGGCGTTATGTAAACCGCTATTATGGTCGTGGAAGAACTACCCCCCAATGGGACCGTTACTTTACATTAATTGAACAAAAGAAGATGAATACAAGTGGAGGGAAAGCCATTGTCCAGTTTAATATACCTCCGTATTATTCTACATATCGAATAAGGGCTCAGAGAACCAATGGAAAAACTTTTTCAGAAATTTCTTTTTATTGCATTCCGAACAAGATGATAAATCTTCAAGGAGGACCTTCGGAATTAATAAAAATCCATGTTGAGGATAAAAGATGGATAGCCGGGGAAGTAGTGCCCGTAAATATTGAGGTTCCTTTTGATGGGAAAGCCGTAGCGGTGATACAAGGGGATAAAATATGGGATATGAAAGTTCTGGATGTAATTTCCGGAAAAGGTAGTTTTTCTTTTGATGTTAAGGAAGAATATTTCCCGAATGTTTGGGTTGGAGTTTCTGCTCTACATGTTCCTACCAAAGAGGAAACGATTAGCCCTTATTCTACATTTTCCTTTACTAAGGTGGAGGTTGATAAACCCACCCTAAAGATGAATATTGCAATTTCGGATGTGCCGAAAGAGGTTAAACCTCAGAATACGGTAGATTTCGGAGTTAAAACAACCGATGACAAAGGAAATCCTGTTTCTTCAGAATTAACAATTGCATTGGTTGATGAGGGGATACATTCTATTTTAGGTTATACTTTGCCCAATCCGTATGGTTGGTTTAGCAGGTCACGGTATTCGCCCATTCGTCGTGTGCATTACTATGACCATGTAGCGTATGAGTATGACCCATCATCGCCATCAGGAGATATGATAGCCCGACAATTATCCGCTGGAAAACCAGAGATAGCCGAGTCATGGATAAAACCATTGGCATTGTGGTCGGGAATTGTTAAAACGGACGAACAGGGTCAGGCAAAAGTTTCTTTTAATCTCCCCGAATTTAATGGAACCGTCCGATTAGTTGCCGTAGGTGCAAATAAAGAGTTAGTAGGTTCTTCTGAAACAAAAATGTTCGTAAGACGACCCTGTGTTATTCAAACACATCTTCCCCGATTCCTGCGACCAGATGACCGTGCTGTGATTTTTGATAGAGGATTGAATTCACAGGATAATCCCTTGGATATAAATCTTTCGTTAACACATAATGATGTTGTCAATATTGAGCCTTCTCAGATACATTGGGAAGCCATTCCTAAAAATATTAGCCTTTCTCCCGAAATAATTTTGTCATGTTTGGCAGGGACAAAAAATGCGGAGTTAAACTGGAAATATAATGTTGTTGACAAATCAGGAAATGTTGTTGATGAGTATTCAGAAAATACAGTTATTCCCATTTACTTGCCATCTGTGTATGAACAAAGGTCTAAATCGTATGTTGTTCCTATCGGAGGAACCCTGCAATTAGATACATCGGAATTTGTGAATAATCCATTATTAGATACGGAACTCAAAGTAGGTAGCACTCCTTTCCTTCGAATAGAACCTGCTTTAAGATGGTTATGGAACTACAGTTATTGTTGTTGTGAGCAAAAAATATCGCGACTCTATCCTTTGTATATGTTCCGCAATTTTTTGATGGAGTCTATGGAAGATATTATTTCTAAGGAGAGTTATGACCAATTAATATTAACATTGGTGGATAGCTTATTTTCACATCAACAGGCCAATGGAGGCTTCTCACTTTGGCCCTATAGCAATTCTACAGATATAAAGGCCTCACTGCATGTTGCTTTCCTGCTTACGATGATTAATCGGGATAAAACATTGCCTTTACCTGAAAAACCCTATCGGCGAATGCTTGCATTTTTACAAGATGTATCTTCAAAGGGGAATGAAGAGTCTCCTGTTAATGACCAATTTAAGGCTTATGCTACATTAATCCTTGCATTGAATGGAGACCCTTCCGCATGTGAACGGGTCAATAATATGCTAAAAGCGGATTATCCACGAAATTTGAAGGTATTATTACTGTTAACCGCAGACATTTGCGGAATGCCTCGTGAAGAGTTGAAGAAATATGTTCAATTACTCCAATGGGAGACATCTGCAGAAATTAAAATAGGTTCGTGGGAATATGGTGTTTCAGAAATTCGAAACTCTGCATTAAAACTTATTTCAAAAGTAATTGGTGATGAGCCCCTGGAAAGTATTCAAGAAGCACAAAAACCCCTTTTAGATTATGTATCTGATTATACCAATTACACGACCTATAATTTATCTATGGTATTGCTGGCATTAGATATGAGTTTTAAGAAGATGAATATCCAGCCTTTAGAATGTCAGGCAGAAGTAAAAATAGATGATGATGTCCAGAATGTTAAAGGGACGAAATTGCTTAATCGAAAGAAACAAGGTCCTACGCGTATTGAAATAACCAATCAAGGGAATTCCCCGTTATTTGTTAATTGGATTATACGCGGGGTCTCAAACAATCCCCCCAAAGATGCCAAATCAAAAGACATAGAAATGTATCGGTCTCTTTACAATGTCCGTGATAAGACAAGTGCTGTAAGTCCTTATTCACAAGGTAATGTCTATATTATGGAGTATCGAATAAAACCCCAAAAAGATGCCCAAAACTTAATTTTAACTCAATTATTGCCAGCAGGATTTGAGATAGAAAATCCGAGACTTAAACAGGAACAAATGTCGGAAATATTATCAACTATATACAAAGGTTCTGTAAATATAATTAGTCCTGAACATGTGGAAATAAGAGATGATAAACTTATTATTGCTCTTCCGTCGTTAAGTTCGAATACAGAATATTTTTATGTATGTGCTGTTCGTGCAATAACAAAAGGCAGTTTTGAGTTTCCGGGTGCCTATATTGAAGATATGTATAACCCCGAAATTTTTGCCCGTCTTGCCACAGGACAGATAGAAATAAAATAAGTTTATATGAAAAAGAAATTGCCAAAATATTTTTATAAATATATTTTACCCGTCATTTTTATCTTTCTATTGGTGACCTATTATTTCTATATGTTATGGACCCAGGGTCCTGATAACCCGCGTGAGTTTCTGAATGGTTCTTACTCACCACAAGTTTTGTCGAGAGATGGAAAATTGCTGTGGGTGGGCTTAAATGAAAGTGATAAATGGTGTTTGCCTGTCAATATTGATAAGGTATCTCCGAACTTAATTCAAGCAACCATTGCTCTTGAAGACCAGCGTTTTTGGAATCATCGTGGTGTTGACTTAGTGGCAATATGCAGGGCGATTATTCAGAACGCACTTTCGATGCGAGTTGTTTCCGGGGCTTCTACAATTACGATGCAGGTAGTAAAACAATATTACCGAAATAACAAAGACCTTATTCCTGATTCTGTTTATCGTAAATATTACTTTAAACTGTTTCAGATAGTTCAATCTTTGCGTTTGGAGAGATATGCAACTAAAAAAGAAATATTGCAAGCCTATTTAAACAATGTTTCTTACGGAGCTAATTTAGTTGGCGTTGAATCGGCTTCTTATCGTTATTTTGGGAAAAGTGCAGAAATGTTGAGTATTAATGAGAGTGCTCTTCTTGCGGGTATTCCTAAGGCACCGGAGAAATATCGCCCTGATAAAAATCTTTCACAGAGCCTTCAAAGAATGCGGTTCGTATTAAAGAGAATGAATGAGGAGGGCTATATTGATGAAAAGCGATTTGTAGAAGTAGTGAAAAGCAGGGTAAATGTTAATTATTTTCCTTTTCCTGCTTATTGTAAACATTGGGCAGAGGGAAATGAGAAACTTTGGGACAAAAAAAAGACTATAAAGACTTTCATAGATTATGATATTCAGGTTCAGGTAGAAGATTTGTTAAAGAAGAAAGTTCAGCAGTGGAGTCCGGAGATTGCTATGGCTTCTGCTATGGTTGTGGATATTTCTTCTGGAGAGATATTGGCACGAGTGGGGGGTATATCAAGAAGACCAAGAATTCCCGTCAGTTATTTGGATTTTTGCAGTATACCGCGTTCTCCGGGGTCTGCGTTGAAACCTTTTTTATATTGTCTGGCAATGGAAAAAGGACTGTTGTTTTCTGAGGAAGTTCTATATGATTCTGATTTTGATGTAGGTAACTATACTCCTAAAAATTTTGATGAAATATTTCACGGTTTTATAGATGCAACTACTGCTTTGAGATACTCATTGAATATCCCCGCTGTTATTCTTATGCAAAGGACAGGAACGCTTCCATTCATAGATAAATTAGAGAAATCAGGGCTTAATTTACTGAAATATAATTCGAATATCTTTAAATCAGGCTTAGGGGTTGTATTAGGAAATTGTGAAGTAAATATGGAAAATATGATGCAAGCATATTTCTGTTTAGCCAACGAAGGACTTTTTAAACGGATTAAATATTTTGATGATGGGCAGGAAGATATATCTGTTCAAGTATTTGACCGTGGGACTGTTTCTGTGCTTTATAAGATGCTGGAAAACAAGTTAGTAGGTGAAGTATCAAAAGATACAGTTCGGTTATCAAGAGAGCCTGTTCGTATATGTTGGAAAACGGGAACATCTTCGGGACGGCGTGATGCATGGGCTTTTGTATTTAATAAACATTATCTTGTTGGTGTGTGGATGGGGAATCCCCAATTTACGGGAAGTGCAAAATTGGTTGGTGCTTTGACGGCATATCCTACTGCCTGCGATATATTCCGATTGCTTCCAGAAAAGAAAGGTTATGAGTTTCCCGATTTCCCAAATGAGGATGTTCGCCCTGTAGAAGTTTGTAGTTTGAGCGGATTGCCTGCAAATCCCTATTGCAAATCTAAAAAGACTGTTTATGTTTCAAAAAATGTGCCGTTATCTCGTATATGTGATGTTCACTATTATGATATGTATACTGCCCAAGTCAAAGAAAGGTTCCCCTCACAAAGCAAAAACTGGGATTTAGCAAAGGTAGGTGTTATCTCTAATGCGGGTGATGTTCTAGAGACGAAACTTCCCCTGAAAATAATATCTCCTTCGGATGGTTCTAAATTTATATATAGTTCCACTGCCAATCAGAATAGTATCCGATTGAGAACATCAAGGGATAGCTCTCATCAGATATATTGGTATGTGGATGACCGTTTTATTGGGGAAAGCACCTACGAACAGCCCTTATGGTGGAATTTAACACTTGGAAAACACAAGATTTATTGTCTGGATACTACAGGGGATAATGATACGGTATATGTGGATGTGAATTTGCCTGATGGGGTTATGAAAATCGCAGATGCAGATAAATAACTACCAATAGGTGTAGAATAAAGCTTCTGTTAATACCGTTTGAAAGATTAAGAAAAGAATAATCACGCCCAGAGTATTGCTATTGTTAAAACGATTATGCCAGAAGTGTAATGAGGGGACAAGGAAGAAGGGGAATACATATAAAGCAGAGCGTTCTCCTTCTCCGGGGGCAATGTATGCAAGAGTTAAGATTAGTAATGTAGTTAAAAATAAGACAACCTCATATTGTTCTTGTCTGTTTTTTGTCCCTATTTGTCTCAAAAAACCAAAGAGTATAGGAATTCCTGTGAAATATGCCCAGGTTAGAGGAGTAAATAACTTGAACCACCATAAAGAGTAACGAGGAGCAATAATTTGGAGAGATTGTATGTCTTCTTGAAACATTTTTTGTGCTTGAAAAAATACCTGAATAGGTCTGTAACCTGTAATGAAATAGAGGATAAAATAAAACGAAAAAAAGCCTATAAGCATACAAACAGCCCATATGATTAGTCGGGAAAAAGAAGATTGCTTTTTAAGAAAAACAATGATACCACGAAGAAGAAAGTATATCCCTATTGAAAGCAAAGTAAATTTGAAAAGGGATAAAATAGCAAAGGATATACCGGATATAAATATAAAAGGGATGGAAGATTTATTTATTGATTTTTCAAATGTCCATAAAGAGAGAAATAGAAATGGCATATATAAAATTTCGGTAGATGTGGCACAAAAGAGCACTAATGAAGGAATAAGAGTATAGAGAAATGTCCCTATGATTGCTGTTTTCGTATTATTGTATGTTAATTCTTTTATCCATAGGAATAATGGGAATATTGCCAGTCCACCAAAAAATATAGTAAAAAGCGAGAGGGACATCGGAGATTTTCCTATGAGATAAGAGCAAAACCAGAGTAAAGATAAAGGTCCCGGTGGTGCCAATCTTCCATGTAAGGATAAATGAGGTTGTATCTCATGATAACGGCTAAAAAGTTCAAAGATATTTTTGGTAATTCCGATGTCTCCAATATATTCATATTTTGTCCGTTGGTATGGTTGGGCTATTGCCGTTAATCCATCACGGATACTCGCTACTTCTATGGAAAATAAAATGTAAAACAGGTATATTCTCAGGAGAATAAGTCCTATTTTTTTATTCTCTTCTAAGTTTTTATTTGATATAACTTTTATGAAAAGTGACATGGAAACGGTTATAAGAAGAAATAAAAAAATATTGTTGAAAATTTGAAAAGAAAGTGTTTTATCCTGAATATAGGAGGAGCATAATAAAAAGATAGAGCAAAAGAGGGCAACCATTATTTTGTAGATTTTATGGTTTAAGTAGAGGACAGAAAAACCTCCAATTATTATAAAAAAGGGTAATTGTAATGAACGAAGAAGAGAGGGATAAATAGGTTTCCATAATGCATAAAAGGGCGTAATATGACGATAAATAGGCTCAATTCCCACTAAATAAAATAGAGAAACCATTAGGAAATAAATTAAAAGTAAGGACAGAAACATAGGGAGATAAATTATTTCATTCTCTATTTTCATATTTTGCCTTATATCCCAAATATATTTTTGTATTTGTTTCTAATAGGTGTCTATGTTTCACTTGAAATTTTTCGTTTATATAAAAATCATATATTGTGTTTTTATATACCGATAAGAACTTTTTTTCAGAAATAAACATAAATACTATAAAAGAAAAAAAGGAAACAAGTAAAAAGCAGTTATTTTATGATATTATAATGTTCCCAAGGAGGGAAGATATTATTAGCGATGCAACGGTTATATCAGGAATATTGGAAGAAAAACAAAGATTCGAGAAGAATTCGCCAGGCGTTTTTGTTCTCGATACTTTTCCATATTGTTATATTTGTTCCATTTTATTTTTATAAATTTAAGACACCAGAACCGATACCTTTAGTTTTTCAAGTTTCGTTAGAAAATCCTGTCCCGGATAAACCTATAACACAAGAAACCCCACCGGAACCTCCGAAACCGGAACCACCGAAGCCAGAGCCACCTAAGCCCGAACCACCGAAACCCGAACCGAAACCCGAACCTAAACCCGAACCACCCAAACCTGAATTAAAACCTGAACCCAAGCCAGAACCAAAACCTGAACCGAAGCCCGAACCCAAACCGGAGCCGAAACTGAAACCCAAACCAGAGAAAAAACCTCCTGAAGAAAAACCGAAGGAGAAACCCGAACCCAAGAAGGAGCAACCCCCTCCCAAAAAACAAGAGCCAACTCCTAAGCCTGAACCTACCACTGCTCCTTCTGCTCCCAAAGCACAGGTAGCCAATCCTTTACCTCCGGAATTAGAATGGTGGGCGAGACAGGTGCAAAGAAAGATAGAATATGCATGGGAAATTCCGAGTGGTGTGAAGATTGATAAGGAAAATAATGTTGCAGAGGTTTCTTTCTGGGTAAATAGGAATGGTGAACTGATTGAACAACCCGTGGTTACAAAACAAGCCAGTGACCCTGAATTAGGAGCATCCGGAGTAAGGGCCATACTACTTGCGGCTCCCTTTCCTCGTTTCCCAGATGGTTTTAACAAAGATGAACAACTCGTTGTTTATGCCTTTTCTTTAGAGTAGTTGAGATTATAATAGGGACACAAATCTTAAATGTAAACAGGGTTTATTTTTAGATATAATACTTCTGAATAATAATTTATTAGATTTAAGTAAAGGAGTTGCCAATGAGAAATAATCAATTATTTATCATAATGTTATTATCTTTTTTATTAGTTGGAATAATATTTGATGTAATGGCACAGGACGCAATTCGCCTTCAATCTGTTAGAGGAGTGGATAGAAGGATTTTGGTTGCGGTTCCACCTTTTTGTCCAGATACTCCTGATTTGAGTGGTGTTGCTGTGGAATTGTCAGAAGTAATGGCTTATGACCTTGAATTTTCAGGATTATTTATTTTACTGCCGCGGGAACGCTATCCAGTTGGATTTGTTGCTTTGGACAAAGATGTGGCAAGCATTAATTTTGATGCATGGCGTGCTACGAAAGCAGAATTTTTATTGTATGGTTTTGTCAAGAAAGAAGACGGGAAATATGTATGCCAATTTCGTCTATTAGACCTTCTTTCAAGTAATCAGGTGGTAGGGAAAGAGGTTCGTGTTGATATTTCTAACTCTCGTTTGGCATCGCACCGATTTTCTGAGGAGGTAATTGCTTTTGTTGATGGAATCCCCGGGTCGGGAACAAGTCAGATTTGCTTTACAGGTATTGTAGGGAAAAATAAAGAATTATTTATCGCAGATTATGATGGAGCCAATGTAAAACAAATTACAGAACATGGGTCTATTTCAATAAAACCTAAAGTTTCTCCAGATGGAATGAAGATTGCATATCTTTCCTATAAAGATAGGTATTCCTTTCTTTATGTCTTTGACCGTTTAACAGGCAAGGTTACGCCATTATCAAAAGAGGTGGGATTGAATTCAGCGCCATCATGGTTTCCTGATGGCAATCGGTTGGCGATGACTTTAAGTAAAGACGCAAATATGGAAATTTATATCCGTAATATGGATGGGAGTAATCCCGTTCGTATTACAAGAAATAAAGATGCAGACACTTCTCCGTGTATTTCTCCGGATGGGTCAAGAATTGCATTTGTCAGCGACCGGGGTGGAAATCCCCAGATTTATGTTATGGGCGTTGATGGTAGTGATGCCCGTCGTATTTCCTATCAAGGAGGAAATTCGTATGACCCCGCATGGTCTCCAGATGGAAAAATGATTGCCTATGTTGTGGAGCAGAGGGGTGAAGGTTTTGAAATTTATGTAATGGATGCGGATGGTGCTAATCCGCGAAGATTAACGAATTCCTATGGTAATAATGAGTCTCCTACATGGTCACCAGACTCGCGACATGTGATGTTTTGCTCTACAAGAAATGGACGATGGGAATTATGGGCTGTAAATGTGAAGACAGGGGAAGAACGACATATCCCTAATTTAAAGATGGAAGCCCAGGGACCGTCTTGGGGACCCCGCATGAAAAGCGATAGCAAATAGGATTGGTAAGAGATAATAAATAGTAAAGGTTTAGATTATGCCACGGCACAGTGGAGAAAAATTAATCGTTCAAAATCGCCGTGCTCATTTTGATTATGAAATATTCGAGCGATATGAAGCAGGAATTGCATTAAAAGGCACAGAGGTAAAGTCTCTAAGAACATCGGGTAGTATGTCCATACAGGATGCTTATGTGGATTATGAAGAAGGCGAATTATTCCTTGTTAATGCTTATATTCGTCCCTATGAACAGGGGAATATCTTGAATCATGACCCCCATCGTAAGAGAAAATTATTACTTCATAAACGCGAAATCCTTCGTTTAGGCAAGAGGATTGAAGAAAAAGGGCTAACTCTCATTCCGTTACGAGTTTATTTTAAGAATGGTCTGGTAAAAGTAGAGATAGGATTGGGGCGTGGTAAGAAGGTTATTGATAAACGAGAAGATATAAAAAAGAAGGAAACACAGCGAGAAATGGAACGGGTTGTAAAAAGATACCGATGAATGTTTGTTTGATGTTTTTAAACTGATGGAGGTTAACTATGGAAATAAATGAACAGAAAAGAGTAAAT
Source organism: Candidatus Hydrogenedens sp. (assembly GCA_035378955.1). Taxonomy (NCBI): domain Bacteria; kingdom Pseudomonadati; phylum Candidatus Hydrogenedentota; class Candidatus Hydrogenedentia; order Candidatus Hydrogenedentales; family Candidatus Hydrogenedentaceae; genus Candidatus Hydrogenedens; species Candidatus Hydrogenedens sp. The sequence continues at coordinate 76,544 of DAOSUS010000007.1, forward strand.
CCGATTAAGTGGGAACCTAAAGATTTCTGGGTTCAGTATATTGGTTCTATGACCCCTTCAGCATTCTTAAAAATCTCCGGAGTTTATAGCCCTTATAGAGCAGTTGAAAAACATTTACGGAAGTTATCTACTTTTTATGGTATTGTGCGGAGGAATACATGGAAAGAAACATTCAGTGAACCTTTGCAATTTAATTATGAAGAGGTGTATTGGGGTATTATTGCCTATTTAAAAGAGACGGAAAACGAATGGAAACAGGAATGGAAAGAGTTCTGGCTTGCTCAGGATGATGATGACCCGTTGAGTATTAACAATGCTCCTAAACCATCAGAAAACCCATAACTAAATAATATCAGTAATTAAAAAATGAGCCATCAACGACATCGGGGAAAAAACCCGGAAGATGAAAAATTATTTTCTCCCGAACAGATGGTTCTATTGAGAAAAGCCGTAAAAGACCTATCCTATCTCTATACACGGGGTTACTCAGAAAAAATAGCGGTGAAAGTAGTTGGTGACCATTATCAACTAAAAAGTCGACAAAGACTGGTAATTCAAAGGGCGGTATGTTCCGACACTTCTTTAGAAATTCGTAAAAGGAATGAAGTTGGAGAGTATGTTAAAAAAGGCGAGCAATTTCTTATTGACGGATATAATCTGTTAATTACTGTAGAAAGTTTATTATCGGGTGGAATATTAATTTGTGGGAGAGATGGTTGTATTCGCGATATAGCCAGTTTGCACGGTACTTATCACAAGGTTGAAGAGACTGTTCCTGCTATTCATTGGATAGGAGAACACTTATCTATTTTTGAGCCTTCCGATGTAATCTGGTTTTTAGATAAACCTATATCTAATAGTAAAAGATTAGCCCAGTTAATTGAAGGGAACTTTAATGAAAGAGGATGGAACTGTAAAGTAGAAGTTGTGAATAATCCGGATTACGAAATTGTAGAGAGAAAGGGTATTGCTATTTCTTCAGATAGCTGGATTCTTGATAGGGTTTCTTGTTGGTTGAATTTCGTTTCACGAAATATAAAAAATTTGTGGGGAGCATTAAGAATACTTGATTTTTCGACAGAATCTAAGTAGGAATGGGGTTATTTTAAATAATTTTTTAAATTTTTGATAAGAGTAGTGATATTATAGGGTTTTGTCATAAAACCTTGAATAGGGAAGTCTAAATCGCCTTCGTTGAGTGTATGATGTGAAAATCCTGAGCTTAGGAAAATGGGAAGATTGGGGAATTCAGAGCGAATGGTTCGGGCAACATCGGTTCCATCTAAATGAGGCATTGTTATATCCAAAATGACGGCTGAAAGTTTATTTTTATGTTTATTAAAGAGTTGAAGTGCTTCACGACCATCTCTGGCTGTAATTACAGTAAATCCAAGTTTTTCAATCATTTTAGTGGTAACTTGTAAAACAGTAGGTTCGTCATCTGCAAAGAGGATAAGCCCTGTTCCTTTCCATGAGGTTAAATCCTCTATTTCCTCTTGCTGAGGTTTTGCTATTTCTTCTATAACAGGGAAGAATAGTTTAAATGTAGTCCCTATTCCTACTTCACTATAAACCTTGATTGTTCCGTTATGAGAACGAAGAATGCCCAAAATAGTGGATAAACCTAAACCTCTACCCTTCTCTTTTGTAGTAAAGAAGGGGTCAAATATTTTTGATAGGGTTTCCGGAGACATTCCAATTCCATTATCAGATACTTCGAGGTATACATACTTTTTCTTTTCAATTTTTTCCTGAAACCAAGTGGTGCGAATATAACTTTCTGTAAAATCTATGACCCCGGTTTTTATTCGAATGATACCACTCCGATTTCCTATGGCATCAGATGCATTAATAACAAGATTAAGAAGCACAGAACGCAGTTGTCCCGTTTCTCCATTGATAAGGGGAATATCCGGAGCAAGAGATATATCTAATAATATTTTTTTGGAGATACTGACTTTTAATAAATTTTCAGATTCCTTGATAATAAAATTTAGGTTACAGGGTTGATGAGATTCTTGCTTTTTTCCGGCAAAAGTAAGTAACTGTCGGCATAATTCCCCTGCATTTTTTATGACTTCTTCCATGTGCAGGAGATAATTTTGGATGGCAGAGGGATTATTTATTTCTTCCTTGGCTAATTCCGCATGTCCCATAATTGCCATAAGGTAGTTATTAAAATCATGGGCTACAGAACTTGATAAGATACCTAAACTTTCTAATTTTTGTGTGTATTGAAGCTGCTTTTGGAACTGTTCTTTTTCTTCCTGCATTTTTTTGATTTCTGAAATATCCCTAAATAGTATAAGAAGCAGAGGACTTCTATTCGAGAAACGAATAACACGATGGATAACTCGCAAAGTCAACGGGTTCCCTTGTCTGTTTTTTTCTATTACTTCAATTTCTAATAAGGGATGGGTTTCTTCACTTTGAGAAATCTGTTTATTTAATTCAGGGGCAAAATTTTCTATAGACTTGGACATAACTTCGTCTATATTCCATCCTAATATTTCTTCACTGACTTTATTCCAGAATTCAATGTTCCCTTCTTCGTTGATTGCAATAATTCCTATGGGTGCAGAATCTATCAAAGTCTTTAATAATGACATGGTTTCATTGAGGGTATTTATTAATGATTTGAATTCTGTTATATCCTCATATATCCCTAATACGCCATAGGGGATACCTCCTGAACCTAAAAGGGGTATTTTACTTGTCCGTAACCAAATTTGTTTTCCATCAGGAGTTGTTTGTGGCTCTTCATAAAATATTTTAGGTTTACCCGATTCGATAACCTCACGGTCATCTTTTCGGTAGAATTCTGCTTCGGGTTTCCACGGTAATTCATAATCTGTTTTACCGATAATTTCTTCTGGACTTTTTTTACCTGCATCTTTTGCAAAAGCAAGATTACAACCTAAATAATGAAGATTTATATCTTTCCAGAAAACACGAACGGGTAATAAATCTAAAACAATCCGTATAAACTTCATTGTTTCTTCTATTTCATCATCTTTTTTTCTTCTTTCATCTAAATTCTCAAAACAAACGAAAAAACCATAAAGTGAATCCGAGTTGCTTTCTGGAATTGGGACTAAATGAACAAGAGCCCTAAAAGGAGAGCGGTCTTTTTTTATATAATATTTCTCGAATGTGAATGTTTTGTTAATGGATGAAAAAGGTTGATTGATTACTTCTTGAAAAAGAGTTAGTTCCTGGTCAAGATTTTCAGGTGTCGTTAAGTCTTGCCATGTAAGTTTTGATAATTCTTCTTTTGTATATCCAAATAAGGAACATAAAGCAGGATTCGCCTCAACCCAATAACCAGCTATATTAGTAATACCTATTGGGATATTAAATTTTTGTATAAAATTATATATTATGGGGTGTTGATGAAAGGGTTTTATAGGTTCTGGTAGAAGGTGAGTGTAATCATACAAGATAAAGTTTTCTTTTTGGGAATTTAATTCGGGTTTTGTAATAGATAATTGACACCAAAAATACTTGTTTTTTCTATTATGGAACCAGAACCCTAAATGTTTGTCAGATGGAATATCCTGATTTTTGTAACTTTGTAAGAACTTCTTAAATGTTTCTTTTTGGGGTTCAAAGACATAGTCTATAAGATAAGTATTTTCAAATTCTTTAAAATCTAAATTTAGAAAATCCGGTTCGTCTGATTTTATCTGCTTTATTCTTCCTTCCTCGTCTATATCTATCGAAAAGAATTTAGGTAAAAATGGAGTTTGCATAAAAAGCCAACTTATTTAATTGTGTTTCTTACTATTATATATGAATATAGGAAGAAAATTATAATTTTTATTTGATTTGGAATAGTTAAGTATTTAACTATTGACATAGGTATCAACTGCTTGTCGAAGTGTTTTCATAATCCAGTTTCGTTTGGTATCATCTGTTTCTAATAATGTTATTCGGAAGCCGGGGTAATTGGATTGGAAACCGCTAAGGGGAACAACTACAATGCCTGTCGAACCCATGAGATAATAAACAAATCGTTTGTCAGGGGGTGCTTTTTCTACAATGGTTTCTATGTATTCTTTAACCTTTTTGTTTTCGATAGGTAGGGTTTGATGACTATTCAAGACATTTTCTTTAAACATGATTGTTGCATAGAATGCACCGCCGGGTCTGTTTAAAACAATGTAAGGACACCCACGAAAATTTTCCATTAATTCATCGGCTCTGTTACTAAATATAGAAGCACGCTGACGGAGATGTTGGGGGTATCTGGAGTCGCCCATGACTTTGGGAATAACCATTTGAGGAAATGTTGTTGAACAAACTTCCAATCGTTTCGCAGCAAGTAAACTATCTACATATTCAGAAAAATTAGGGTCTTTTTTACGGTTTAAAACTTCAATCCATCCACAGCGAGCACCAGGCCAGGGAAATTCTTTGCTTATTCCTCTCATAGCAATTCCCGGTACATCTTCAATCCACTGACTTAAATGAATTTTGGGATAACCTGGGAAAACGATATGACTGTAAATTTCATCGGTAATAATAAATAAATCATATTCTCTGGCAATTTTTAAGATTTCTTCCAGCACACTACGAGGATAAACAGCCCCCGTAGGATTGTCGGGGGAGAGAAGTAGAATACCTGCAATAGAATCATTATATTTTACTTTGTTCCTTAAATCGTATAAATCAGGCATCCAATTGTTATAAGGGTCTAATTTATATGTCAAATGATTATAACCAGAATGGGCTGCTTCTGCGGAAGAGTGTGTGCTATATGCTGGGGAGGGACCTAAAACCCGTGCTTCTCTTTTTAAGAAGCCATAAACTTTGGCTACAGCATCACCAATCCCATTAAAAAAGATTATATCGTCAGGACTGATTTTTGTTCCACCACTTCTCTGATTTACCATTTCTGTAAGAAACATCCTTGTTTCGGGAACACCTGCGGTATCACAATAGCCATAAGTCCGAGAATCATCAATAGTTTCGTGGACAATTTCTTTAATCCATGGGGCAATTTCTTCCCCTTTTTCAATGGGGTCTCCAATATTTTCCCATGTGATAGGTTGTCCTAATTCTTTTACTTTATTGGCAATAGCAACAATTTCTCGGATTTCGTAACTTAAATTACGAGAACCTTCATGAACGATATTTCTACGCATATAAGCCTCACTTTAAAAATAAAAGTAATTGAATAAATTAAATAGATTTTTATTGGTTGAGGAAAGATTTAAGAATGTAATAGTTTACAACTTTGGAGAGTAAAAATTAAAATGCGCAAGCAAGGGATTTATCTTCTGCAATTGATACAGGATATGTATTCATAAAAGAATTACGACTTACAGTGGGTTTGTTTATTATAAACTCGTCTCTTTGAGTTCCTTCCTTATCAAAAGAACGATATATAAGCCGATTGCTTGTGCCTTTTTCTATAGTAATAATTTGATAAGTTGGGGTTTTTTCAAATGCTGTTTCAATAATTTCGGATTTCTCTTGTTGTTCATAGGCTTTTGTTCCCGAGACAGAGATTACATAATAGGTTCCTTCCGAAGGAGAAACTTTTTGGTCATTTTTTAATGGATAGGTTCGCCAATAAGAATGATCATGTCCTTGGAATACGATGTCTACATGGTATTGGTCTATTAATGGAAGCCAGGCATTTTTTAAGTGTTTGTTATCTCTTTTTGGAGCGGCACTATAAAGGGGTTGATGGAATAGCAAAAATTTCCATAAAGATGAAGACCCTGAAAGTTGTTGCTGAAGCCAGGAAACTTGCTGTTCCGGATTGTGGTTAGCATTTAGAATAATAAACTGTGTATTCAGATATTTGAATGAATAACAAAATTCACTGGTAATGTTTGTAGGCCCATTTTGAGGTAGGACAAAATAGTCGAGGTACATTTTAGGTAAAAGTGGGTTAGATTTGTATTCATGATTACCAATAGTTGGAACTATAGGATATTGAGCAAAAACATTATCTGCGTAGTGGAAAAATGCATCCCAATCGTCCCTTTCGTTTCCTCGATTTACAAGGTCACCTGCCATCAAGATGAAAGAACAATCGGGACATTTTTCAATAGATTTTTTTAGCAATTGTCCCCATTCATCCAGCCCGTTCTGGGCATCTCCTAAATAAATAAATGAAAAGGTTTTTGCCTGAGTAGGTTCTGTTTTAAAAGTATACCAATCGCTCCAAATTTCTAAATGGGGATTACCTACACGATATTCATAACTTGTATCAGGTTCCAGTGTATTTATTGTAACAAACCAACGATATATTTCTGGATTATTTTTTAATGGAGGGTCAATAATGGAAATGAAATTTGCAGATGTTTTTATAGTTGGTTCATTATTTTTTGCTGTTTTTTTATGCCATTCAACGACCCCTTCTTTGACATCCGATGATGTGCTCCATTGAATGCTCATAGAGGTTGATGGAGTTTCAGTAAGTGTAAGCGTGATTTGTGATGGAACTTGAGTAACAGGAAAAGGAGTTTCCCTATCAGGGGGAGTTTTTACATCTGCAAATATAGATAAGGTAGTTGTCAGAATAATGAGACAAAGAATGAAGGGAAAAAGAGAAATACTAACATTGAAGTTTTTGATTCTTTTCATGTTAAATCCTTTTCTATAAAGGTGGGAATTAAAATAAGAACTAACTTATTCATTAGATACAGGGCAGTTAAAAAAGGTTTCAAAAATTAATGGTAGTAATTGGGAATAGGCATGGAAAGAAATGTTCATTGAAGGAGGTTTTAAAATATTTTGTTTTTAAAAAAGTTGCGCACGGGCATTTTCTATCGGAACAGGCATAGGAGGGGGGGATAGCAGCCCGTGCGCTGGGAAGGGTACTGTGCAGGGTAGTGAGGGCTGTGTGTGTGGTAATAATTTGATTGTACCTGTGGTCTGGGTTGGGAGGAAGGCCAGATTTAGCAGGGCAAAGTTTAATAAACTCACCTCACTTTCCTCACAGGAAGATATTCAAATTTCAAAGAGCAATCATCTATTTTATTTATACAGTAAACGCCCAAAAAGTTTCAAAAGTTTACAAATATTTTGTGTAAAAATCCATAAAAATCAAATAACACTAATTTTTATTCAACTTTCACTCCATATTATAGCACAAAAAAATCATAAAATCAAATTTTTTAACAAAAATTTACATATCAATTATAGTAAAATAATTTGGTAGTTTATTCTTAAAAAACTTCTTATTTGGTTGAAAAATATGGTTGAAAATAAATTTATGATAGGAGATTCGTATAGGTCAGAAAGGCTTTATATTGAATTTAAGATGATGTTTATTCATTATTTTTGTTCAGCATTTAAAAACCCACACAAGACCTTGAAAGGAATATTAATAACATAGGGATAATAATCAAAATAATTGGATATAATAAAAATAGAGACATTAAATGAATGAATATTTTATAATCAATTTTATGACAGTAATTTATTTCAAAAATAGAGTAGTTTTTAGTTATAATCAAACAAAAGGATTATTATAATGGCAGATATTTTGAGCCAGGAAGAAATAGATTTGTTGTTAGGTTCCGTTACTACAGGAACTATTGATACAACAAAAAAGGAAGAGCAAGAGAGCGAGCAAAAAATCAGTGTTTATGATTTTCGCAGGCCGGAACGGGTTTCAAAGGAACAATTAAAGGGGTTGCAAAGTATATTTGAATCATTTGCTCGCGAACTTACAATTGTCCTTCCACCTTATTTTCGAACCATAGTCCGTGTGGACTTAATATCTATTGACCAGTTAACTTATGATGAGTTTATTCTTGCCGTTTCCCGTCCTACCTGTCTCATTGTAGTCAATATGTCGCCATTAGATGGAGCGGGAATTTTGGAATTAAGTCCCACAGCTGTTTTTCCTATCATTGACCGTGTGTTGGGGGGTAAGGGGAAGATAATACCCGAATTGAGAGAATTGACAGAAATAGAAGAGCGGATAATTGGGCGTATTGTGGAAATGATGTTAGGCTGTCTTAAAAGGGCGTGGGAACAGGTTATTGAATTGAACTCTCGTGTTGAGTCTATAGAAAGTGATCCATTGATAGTTCAAATTGTTACGGGTAGTGAAATGACCATTCTTGTTAATTATGAGATACATATTGGCGAAAATACAGGGACTATAAATTTTTGTATTCCTTTGATGGTACTAAATCCTCTTTTAGACCAAATTTCAAAGATGGCTCATTATGCCCATCGAGTCAGTCCCGAAGAGGCAGAGATGACACGAATTATGTTATTAAAACATCTATTAAATGCGCCTATTAAATTAGATACTATTTTAGGAAGAGTAAATATAGAGATGAATGATATACTTCAATTAAAAAAGGGGGACCTTTTAGTATTAAACAAAAATGTAGAAGAGCCTATTGTTGTGGAAATTGAAGGTTTACCGAAATTAAAAGGGATAATAGGTAGAAGAGGAGAAGAAATGGCATTGCGTATATGTTCCATAATTCGGGATGAGAAAAATCCTGAAAGTTATTTGTAAAGGGAGATTTTCAATGAAATTAAAAGAAATCATTGATTTATTTTTCAAAGGTTTTGATGATGTCCTGTTATCTTTAGGAACGAGTGGAAATAAGTATAATGTTCAGGAAACAAAAATTATCGGAATAGAGGATGTTAAATCTATTATAGAAGAACAGAATATTACACTCTGGGGAAAAATTGAAAAAAATCAAGGTGTTTTATTGTTATGTCTCCATAGTAACGATGCTCGGGCATTAGTAGGGTCTATTGAAGGAACAGTCCCTGAAGAAATAAATGAAACTGTTATCCGTACCTTAAAAGATTTAGGAGATGCTTTTTTAGGAGGCGCTTTAAGTTCCCTGTCGCAATCAGTCGGGAAAGGTGTAGTGCAGTTCGAATCTACAAGAATATTTAAAGATAAAGAGATATTTGATTCATCGGTTTATTCCCAGATTCAAGAACCCGTTATCTATGGCTCTGTTACTGTAGAAAGTAGTATAAATTTTTCGTTTCCTTGGATAGTATTATTAGATAATCTTCTGAAAGCATGGTTTCCTATAGATGAGGAAAAGATAGATGCCAAAGAGACAATGTTGACACAGGAAGAAATAGAATCGTTTATTAACAAGGAAGTTGTAAGAACAGCAACAAAGAACGAAACACCAACTACAGGAGTAAGCCCCGTGAGTAAAAAAACAACAGATTCGGGATACCGTAATTTAGATGTTATTTTAGATATTCAGGTAGAAGCCACAGCCCGGTTAGGGAGTGTAGAAATGCCTTTAGCAACGGTATTGAGTTTAGGTCCCGGGTCTGTAATCAATATCGGGCATGAGGTTGACAGTCCTATTGAGTTATATGTAAATAATAAGTTGATAGCCAAAGGAGATGTGGTTATTGTTGATGAAAAATTCGGTATTCGAATAACAGAAATTGTAAGTCCACAAGAACGGATAGAAAGTTTACAATGAGTATCAGCGAAGAAAAAATACTCTGGCAAAAATATAAAGAAGACAATGATGAATCAGCACGCGAGGCATTAATATTCAAATATATGCCTATGGTCCGATTTATTGCAGGCAGGATTGCCATTCATGTGCCTCCCTCCATAGATTTAGATGATTTGATTGGCTGGGGAATTGTGGGGTTGCTGGATGCTATGGAACGATATGATTACAAGCAGGAAACGCGGTTTAATACCTATGCGTCTATCCGCATACGCGGAACAATTTTAGACCAGATACGGTCTCTGGATTGGGCACCGCGTTCTTTGAGAAGCATGGCGCGTAGGGTAGGTGCCGTTTCTGAAAAGTTGAGACATGAAAAAGGAGGGGAACCTACAATCCAGGATATTGCTGAGGCTTTGGGAGTAAGTTCGGAACATATAGAAGAAACAGTTGCTAATTTGCAAACAGTTCAAGTCCTTTCTTTAGACCATTTTGCTATTTCGGAGGATGATGGAGCCGAGCGGACAAGAGAAATAAATACAGATGCGTTCTACCCTTCTCCGGAAGAAGTGGCTCGTCAAAAAGAATTACAGGAATTGCTTGTAGAAGCGATTATGAAACTCCCGGAACAGCAGCAAAAAGTGCTCCATCTATATTATTATGAGGAATTAACTTTGAAGGAAATTGGTGAAGTCCTTCAAGTTTCCGAATCCCGAGTTTGTCAAATTCATGCCAATGCCATTAAAACATTACGCGAATTAGTAAAATCGTGGGTGTGATTTTATGCCAATGCCTATAGACCCCAATACAGAGATTTTGCGAGCAAATCTCGCAGAACGAATTCAACAAATTTCCGACAGAGCTTCTTTATTAGGGCAGGTTCGTCAATCCTTAAATGAGGAACAACATCGGGTGGTTGACGAAACACAAGTGAAAGAGATGCAATAGAAAAGTGAACAGGTAGAGACAGAACTCAAGCGAAAAAATCCTTTTTTAGGTCGTAGAAAAAAACAGACCAAGGAGGAAAGGAAAGAATTATCTCCGAATGAAGAAGTTATGGAAACTTATGAAGATAAAAAAGGTGATGGTTATCATCTGGATTTACAAGCATAACTACAAAATTGAAAATACAGGTTAATAGTAATGACATTATTGGTTGTAATTACATGGTTGGGTGTTTTCATTGTTGTATTATGCTTATTTTACTATGTATATAACGACCGCCATACAAGAAGACTTCAGGAACATCGGCGGATAGAAATCAGCGAATTAGCCATGGTTTTCCAGACTTTGAGGGATGTGGTTTCGGAACAAAAAATCTTAGCAAAAGAATTCAATGGACAAATAGAAGAAAAATTATCATTGGTTCGGGGTGTAGTGAATGAAGCCCAGAATAAAATGAAGCAAATACAACAGGAAATATGTGAGCAATCTCAAAAACTTAAAGAATTGCAGGAACAAATTGATAGGATTGTCTGCCAAAAAAATGTATTATCAGATACTTCTATAAGAGATGTTAAATCTGTAGGAACAATTTCTATTATAGAGGCAGAATCTGTGTGTGAAGAAATAAACGAGAAAATAGAAGATAACAAAGACAAATTACAGGAAATTCCATCAGAGGAGATTAAAGAAATAAATGAGAAAGAAGATAATGAGATTTTAATAAGTTTAAGTAAAGAACAAGAAGATATTCAAAATGCATATCATTCTTTAGTAGGTTTGTCAGGTAAACAAAATCAGATAGAGGAAGAGAAATCACAAATATCTGTTCGAAATAATATGGATAGGAAGGATGAATTAACCCCTATTCAGAAAATGGTGCTGGAATATCATAATGCAGGAATGACTACCAGTGAAATTGCTAAAGAGTTGGGAAAAACCAAGGGGGAAGTTCGTCTCATTTTAAGTCTTGCAATTTCTAAAAGCAGTAAAGAATAAAGAAAGAGTAAAAAAAAATATTGAAATTATTTTTCAGGTATAAAAAATGCTGAATGAAATACCTCTTACTCCACTAAGTAATACACCATCTCTGTATTCGTGGATAAAAAATTTTGAAAATGAAGTGATACAGGGTATGGTCCGTAGTAGTAATGAGGGGAAATGGGTCGAATGGAAAGGTGTTCGTATCCCTTTGCCTAAAGATATAGAATTGGCTGAAGGTAGGTGGATTCAAATCCGAATTTTACCAAAATCTCGGGGATATGAAATGAAAATTGAGTTAATGGAAGAACCTGTAACAGATACTTTACCCACACAAGCCTCTGATATATCCTTACAGAAACCGATTGATTTTTCAGATAAAAATAGTGTTATTCAAGAACTTGTTCAAAAGATTATTAATCAAAATCCTGAACTAATAGGTAAGGCAGATTTTATAGTTAAACTATTTAATGAATGGTTTAGTGAAGAAAATACTGTAAGCCATTTGCTTTTTCGTATAAATAAGATTATTCAAGAGGCCGTAGATAAAGGAATTTTAGACTTTTCATGGTTGAAAGTATTTCCTGAATATGTTACTTTTTCCTCAGGGGGAAAGATAGAATGGCAAGTCATTAATGATTATTTAAAACAACAAATACAATATATAATTTTTGAAAAGCAGTTGT